>JAIUMW010000246.1 GCA_022565365.1 Oceanicaulis sp. | reverse complement strand
TTGATGCTTGGCGCGCGCGAAAGCACGACGCCGATTGTCTTGACACCATCAGTTTGAGGGACGACCACCCTTCCCACCAAGCTCCTGGAGGGAGGGGCTCGACACCGGCCCGTTACCCCATCTAGATGATTAGCAGTGCGAATGCCATGAATGAAGCAGCACAAAATGGAGAACTAAACGCATGAGCCTGCACGAAGCGCTAACTCGTGCCAAAACCGAGGAAGACGTCAAGGATGCCTATATCAAGGCACTTGGCCTCAAAGGCGTAAACAAGGGTCTGGTCGATATTCAAACCGCTGAAATTTGGTTTGAAGCCAAAGAGGCTTCCACGCCGCCGCTTCTGATGTTCGCACAATTACTGGTCTATGTCCGCGCGGCTCGTAAGCTGGGCGAAGCGATCCCCGGCTTCCTCTGCGTAATTGACCGCGAGAAAGCGGCACTGATGGCGACAGAACATGCTTTGCCGCTGCTCGAAGACAAATCAATCGTATGGCCCAAATCTGGCTCTGCTGCTGATAAAAAGTTTGCTGCCCAGATTGCCCCGACTATCGAAACACATTTCATCGTTTATCAGATCGACGGTTACGAAGCAGAGTTCATCAAGGCGGCGAAAGACGCTGTAAAGGAAGGAAGGATAATCCGCACGCCGATTACGCCAGACAACTTGCGGCAGGTTTTTGATAAATGGGTCGCAATGGTCGGTGTTGAACTCGGTGTTGAACGCGAGTCCGATTACGCCGTTCTTTTCTTTGCTGACATCATGCATGACGGGCGCAATGAGGCGATGCGTAACCTACCCGCTCGCCTATTGTCCAGCGGCGACAAGCCGGTTTTTATAATTGGGGCTGAGCAATACGAACTCGCCAGCGAGCGTGGTTATCGCAATTTTTGGAATATCTATCACCGCCCGCCAGAACAGAAGCATCGTCACTACCTTCTAGAGCGGCGTGACAGCCTTCTTCCGATGAACGATCAAAAGTTCAAGGGGGCATTCTACACCCCGCTTCACATCGTCGATAAAGCCTATGATCAGCTGACCGCGACGCTTGGTGCAGATTGGCAGAAAAAATATATCGTTTGGGATATGTGTGCAGGCGTCGGCAATCTGGAAGCCAAGCATAGCAACCTGCGCAATGTCTACATGTCTACGCTTGATCCGGAAGACGTCACAATCATGCGTAGCAATCCGGCCTTCGCTGGGGCGGAGATATTCCAATATGACTACCTAAATGACGACGTCACCGATTTTGGCGAAATTGACTACGAAATATCAGGTAAGGTGCCGCAAGCTCTGCGGCAGGCAATTATTGATGCGCGGGAAGGGAAAAAGGGCGCGAAGCCAATCCTTGTTCTGATCAATCCGCCTTACGCAGAGGCGATGAATGTTGATAATACAAAAGACAGCGGCGCGAATGCTGCAATGAAGTCAAAAGTGGCCAACACTCGGGTTAGCCATAGCATGGACCACCTAGGATATGCTGCGCGTGAATTGTTCGTGCAGTTCCTGCACCGGATCACCTTAGAACTTCCGCAGTCGACCTTGGCGATGTTTAGCACGCTTAAGTATGTCAACGCGCCGAATTTCTTGACCTTTCGTGAACATTGGACAACTCAGTATCTTGATGGCTTTGTGGTTCATAGCAAGGCATTTGACGGGCTGAATGGTCAGTTCCCAATCGGATTTCTGATTTGGAATCTTGCAGTGAAACAGCCGGCCCAAGCAATCGGTGTAACCGCGCTCGATAAGGCAGGTGAAGTTGTTGGCCTGCACAAGTTTTACCGGGAGGAACCGCGCCCATCGCTGGCCGAATGGATAATCAGACCTCGCTCGAACCGGACACCAGCTTTGCCACTCAACAACGCGCTGTCGCCAACAACGCGCACAAAGGACGTGCGTGGAAGATGGTGGGCAGATGATGCTATCGGTAGCATGATGTGCAAAGGAAACGATTTTCAAAATGCTGCAAAATCTACAGCGTTATTCTCATCTGGTTACAACAGTGCCGGGGCGTTTTTCGTTACCACTAAGAACATCTGGCAAGCTGCCGTCGTGTTTTCTGTCCGGCGTTTGATCAAGCCGACATGGCTCAATGACCGTGACCAGTTTCTACAACCGTCTGAAGACCTGACAGAGGACTTCAAAACCGATTGCCTTGTCTGGATGCTGTTCAACGGCAGCAACCTGACAGCCGGAGCTGATGGACTGCGTTGGAATGATCAAGACTGGTCACTGACCAATCACTTCCTTCCCTTCACAGAGGCTGAAATCGGCGCAAATGCGCGGTTCGAAAGTGATTTCATGGTGCGCTACATTGAAGACATGGCTTTCTCGCCCGAAGCTCAAGCCGTGCTAAACGAAGGCCGAAAGCTGTTCCAGCGATTTCATGCTACCGGCTTTCCCAACAAGATCAGGCTCGAATACAAGCTGGGCCGCGCAGACGCTGGTTGGTTTCAGGTGCGCCGTGCACTCGACGCCTTCAATGACACCGAATACACCGACTTCGAGCCTTTCAAAGCCGCATACTTAAAGCTATCAGAAAAGCTGCGCCCACAAGTGTTTACGCTTGGGTTTTTGCCAAGCTAAGCTGTCAGTAACATTCATTTTCTGCGCTTCTTTGGTTGACGAAAGCTGGATTACCCGTCGCCGCGCAGAAATCGAGCAATGGGCAGGCTTAGTCTGATTTTGCCAATGGCTCTTGTCTTTCGAGTATTTTGCGCTGGGCTAGATGGTGTGGTAACTTTGCAAAGTAAGCTTTGCAGGTTAGCGCATGTCACGCATCGGCCCCCGCATTTCCCGGCTTGAAAAATCCCGCCCTGCGCGCGGGTTGCATATGCAGCCATGCCTCGCATTGGTTGCAGAACTTCTTTCCGCGCTGACAGATGACAGCGGCCCGCATGACCTGAAACAGATTTTTGCCCGCCATGAAGCTACGCAATAGACTGGCCAAGCTGGAACAAGCCCGCCCTGCGCAACGCTTCGCGGGCGTGGCGCTCGACCTGCCCCCGGACCTTTACGCCCGGATCGAAGCCGCATTGGACGCGGGCACCTATCCCGGCGCTTTGTCGAATGCGGACCTTCTGGCAATCATGCGCGGCTTTGAAGCGGCAGGGGTGCAGACATGACCGACCGAAAATGCGGGCGCAATACGGATGGCACCTTTGCGACTGGCAACCCCGGCAAGCCGAAAGGCGCGCGGCATAGGGCAACGCAAGCAACCTTGGCGCTTCTCGCGGGCGAAGCCGAAGTACTCACCCGGCGCGCTGTGGAACTCGCCTTGAATGGTGACGTAACGGCGCTGCGCCTGTGCCTTGAACGCATTGCGCCGCCCCGGAAAGATGTGCCGGTGCAATTTGAATTGCCTCGGATGGAAGGTGCCGCGGATGCTGCGAATGCGGCGGCGGCGGTGATTGATGCGGTGGCATCCGGCGAACTCACGCCAACCGAAGGAGCGCACATCATGGGGCTGGTCGAAACCTACAGGCGCACACTTGAAATGTCGGAATTCGAAGTTCGGCTGGTGGCATTGGAGGAGAAAAATGGGAAGGTTAGATAACCGCCTGAAGCGGCTCGAAGCCGCCACTCCCGAGAACCTCAGCACGCAGACCTACGAGCAACTGAACCGGCGGCTCGCAGAACTGCTTGCGAAGGTATGCGGCGAAAGCGTTGAGTGGGTGGAGGCTGCTCTCCCGATCTGGAAGTCAGACGGAACGCTGGACGCCTTTTTGAAAAAGCTAGAGAGAGAATTTGATTCCCAACCGCAAGATTTATGATGAGCACGCCGCGCTGATCATCGACATATTGGTCAACGCAGGCGTATTCTGCTGCCTTACTGCTGATGCTAGGGGACTGTCATGTGGTTCCTCTACTTGATACCCGTCCTTCTTGCCCCTGTGATCTGGATGGGGATCGCTCACGCGCTCCTCATACTGGTCGTAGCTTTTTCAACGACTGGCCTTGTCCAAAGACGCGAAGGTCCAGATTTTGAGGGGCAACTATATCTCGTGAGCGCTGGGCTGACGGTTATTGCAGTGTTGTGGCTCTACGCTGAAATTACCGGTATCACGAATTTTCTCGACTTGATGCCGGGATAGGTACGGGAACCTCAATCTGCTGTTCCTCGGCCTCGGCCTTCTTCTGGAAGAACACCGCGTGCTGCCGTGCCATCTCGGACAGTTCCGGGTTGCTCTTGCGCAGCCGGATCGACTCCTGCCGAAGGTGCGCCGCGTGCTGGCGTTTCTGCTCGGGCGTCAAAATCGGCATCGTCATGCGCCTCTTTCAATCGTGCGGGATAGTCCTGTTGATTATGCTTCTCGCGGTGAGCGGTGATCTTCTGGAGCGCGCCCGCGTCCTGCTTCGCCATCGCGGCGAGTTCCGGGTTGCTCTTGCGCAGCCGGATCGACTCCTGGCAAAGGTGTGTCGCCTGCTGTTTGATCTGGTCGATCGTAAAGTGTGGCATCGTCTCTCGCTCCCAGATCAACATTATGGTTCTTGAACGCCGTGGCCAGATAGGCGTCGGCCTCTTGCGTCGAACGGCGTAGTCTGGCGAGTTCGGAGGGCGTCAGCATATTTTGTTCTGCTCTGGCATCAAAGTCGTCGTCGCCTCCAGTCTTTAGATCGACCTTGTGATTCTTGAACGCTGTCTTCCCGAAGGCGCTGTGCTCTTTGGCAGTCCGCCGCAGATTTTCGAGTTCTGAGGGCGTTAGCATGTCGGGTTCAGCGCATACACCGGTTTCAAATAGGCCCGCGCGCTTACGCCAGCGAGCTTTTGGAGATCGTTTCATACGTATTCCCCATCACTT
>JAIUMW010000245.1 GCA_022565365.1 Oceanicaulis sp. | reverse complement strand
CCGGCGGCGGGCGAGCCCGAGCCGTATACGCTCCCCATCCTCCACATCACTGACCACCACCGCCATCTCCAACCGTTCAGGCTGGACTTTGATGTCCGCGGGCGGGCGCTGGAGACGGCGCCGGCGCCGGCGGACGGACGCATGCCACTGGCCTATGGCGGGTTTCCACTGCTGACCAGGCTGATCGAGGCGCGCGCGGCCGCAAATGATCCGGTGCTGACCCTGCATGCCGGCGACGCCATCACCGGCACGCTCTACTACACCCTGTTCGAGGGCGAGGCCGATGCGGCGTTGATGAACCGCATCTGCTTTGACGCCTTCGCGCTGGGCAATCACGAGTTTGACCATGGCGATGCGGGCCTGGCGCAGTTTCTCGACTTTCTGGGCGACGGCGCGTGCGAGACTGCGGTGCTGGGCGCCAATGTTGCCCCCCATGACGCCTCGCCCCTGATCGGCCGTTTCCACCCGTCCGCCGTCTTCGAGCGGGGCGGGCGGCAAATTGGCGTGATCGGGCTGGTGATCGCGGAAAAGACGCGCGTCTCCTCCTCGCCCGATCCCGATACGCGCTTCCTGGACGAAGCCGCCACCGCCCAGGCTGAGATTGACCGGCTGCGCGCGGCGGGCGTGGAGCAGATCGTCCTGCTGACCCATTATCAGTACGCCAATGATCTGACGCTGGCGCGCACGCTGTCGGGCGTGGACGTCATTGTGGGCGGCGATTCCCATACACTGCTGGGTGATCGCGAGGCGCTGGCGCCGCTGGGCTTCAGCCCGGACGGCCCCTATCCCACCATCGAGACCAATGCCGACGGCGATCCGGTCTGCGTGGTGCAGGCGTTTGAGTACGCCCAGGTGCTGGGCGAGCTGCGCGTCAGCTTCGACGAGTCCGGCCGCGTCATCACCTGCTCGGGCGCGCCGCTCTTGCCCGTCGCCGCCAGCGGCTATGCCTTCGCCGGGGATGACTCCACAATCACCCTGTCCGATGACGACGCCGCCCGGGTGCGCGCGGCGCTGGAAAACCATCCCCTGCTGCACCCGGTCGAGCCCGATGCGCAGAGCGCATCCATGCTGGCGGGCTTCACCGGACAGCTTGCCGAACTGCGCACAACTGTCATCGGAGAGGCGTCGGAAAACCTCTGCATGGTGCGCCTGCCCGGCGAGGGCCGCGCCGAGCCGCTGTGTGCGCGCGAGGACACGTACGCGCAGGGCTCCCATGTCTCTGCACTGGTCGCGCAGGCCTTTCTGGAGCGCGAAGGCGCCGCCAACATTGCGATCCAGAACGCAGGGGGCGTGCGCGCCAGCATTCCGGCCGGGCCGGTGACCATCGCCGATGTGTTCACCGTCCTGCCCTTCGCCAACACGCTGCACGTGCTGACCCTGTCAGGCGCCGAAATCATCGCGACGCTGGAAGAGGCGGTGGCCGACACGGCCAGCGGCGGCGGCGCCTATCCGTATGCGGCGGGTTTGCGCTTTGCCGTGGATCTGTCGGCGCAGCCGGGCGCGCGCATCAGTGAGGTCGAGGTCAATTCACGCCTGGCCGGCGAGTGGGCGCCCATTAATCCGAATGCGGAATACAAGGTGGTCACCAACTCCTTCATCGCCGGGGGCGGCGACGGATACACCGTATTCGCCCGCGCCAGCGCCGAGGGCCGCGTGAGCGACACCTTCGCCGAATACGCCCAGAGCTTCGTCAATCATGTCCGCGCCCGCGCCGAGGCCGGCGAGCCGCTGGTGCGCCCGGCCCCGGCCATGATGAGCACGCAGCGCTTCATCACCGCGGACGGGTGTGACCACTCACAGCAGGCTCAATGCGGCTGAAGCGAGCCGGCGAGGGCGCGTTGCGCTGGGCGGGCGAGCGGGTGAAGGCGGGCGGGGCGGGACCTTTGCCATTACGCTGAGCGCGCGCGGCGTCTGCCCACCAGTCGAGCTGATCAAAGGCGCGCGCCAGATACCCGTCCCAGCGCTCCCCATCCACGCCGCCCAGATATCCGCCGTCCTCGCCGAACACCTCCTGGGCGCGCGGCGCGTGGATCATGGCCGACACCGGCAAACATCCCATCTCCGACAGGAAGGCGCGCATGGCGACGGCGGCGCGCACCCCGCCCCACTGGCCCGCCGAATAGGTGGCGATGACGCTGGGCTTGAAGGCGAAGGCGGACGCGGCGAAGTGATTGAGCAGATGCGCCAGCGCCGGGCTGAGCGAGTGATTATACTCCGGGCTGACCATCACATACCCGTCCGCGGCCGTGATCCGGTCTGCCAGCGCCTGCAGCGCCTCGGGCGCCGCGCCCTTGGCGTAGGCGAAATGGGGCTTGAATACCGGCCCCAGATCCAGATCGAGCGGATCAATGATGCTGACATTGTGGCCGCGCTGCTCCAGCGCCGACGCGCAGGCTCGCGCCACACGCTGGCCCAGCCGGGCGGGGCGCGGGGGCGTGCTGTCGCGGGCCGAGCCCAGAAACACCAGATAATCGAGCCCCATGACGGCTCCTGTTCAGCGCCGCGCAAACCGCCCTAGTAGGCGCGCTCCACGACAAACTCGGCGAGCGCGGCCAGCGACTGGCTCCACACATTGTCCGGCGCGGCGTCGAGCGCATCCACCGCCCGCGCCGCATGACCGCGCGCGGCTTCCAGCGTGGCGTCCAGCGCGCCGTGGCTTTTGAGGATGTCCACCGCCCGGTCGAAATCGTCCGGGGACTGGCGGCCATCGGCCATGGTGCGCACCCAGAAGGCGCGCTCGTCCGCGCCGCCTGCTTCCAGCGCCAGCGCCACGGGCAGGGTGATCTTGCCCTCGCGGAAATCGTCGCCGGTATTCTTGCCCAGCTCCACGGCGATGCCGCCATAGTCGAGCGCGTCATCCACCAGCTGGAACGCCAGGCCCAGCTCGCGGCCATACACTTCCATGGCGGCCTCCACCTCAGCCGGGGCGCCGGCGAGGATCGGCGAAACCTGGGCGGAGGCCGCGAACAGGGCGGCGGTCTTGGCGGCGATAATGTCCATGTATTCAGCCCGCGTGGTGGCGACCTTGCGCGCGGCGGCCAGCTGGCGCACTTCACCCTCGGCGATCACGGCGGCGGCGCGCGACAATACGTGCAGCGCCTCCATGGAGCCCGCATCCACCATCAGCATGAAGGCGCGGGCGAACAGGAAATCGCCCACCAGCACAGACTGGGGATTGCCCCATACCTTGTTGGCCGGCTGCTTGCCCCGGCGCAATTCGCTGTCATCGACCACATCGTCATGCAGGAGCGTGGCCGAATGAATAAACTCCACAGCCGCCGCCAGCGGCAGGTGGCCGCGCCCGTCATAGCCCAGCATGCGCGCAGTTGCGACAGTGATGAGGGGGCGTATGCGCTTGCCGCCAGCGTCGAGCAAATGGTGCGCGATAGCCGGGATCACCGCCGTGGCGCTGGACGCCCGGTCGGCGATCAGCGCTTCCACGCCCGCCATATCGGTGCTGGCCAGAGCCGCCAGGCGCACCGCCGGGTTCACTGGCGCCGCCTCGTAGTCCGGCAGGGGAAGTCCGTTCACGCGCCTTGCCTCTTGCAGTCAGATCATTCGAACCTGCAGAATAGGTAGCCCCGGCGCCTGCGGCAAGCTGACCGGACTGCGTGACAGGGACGCAGGCTGGCTCTGGCGCCACAGCTGCCGCCGCGCAAGCAAGGAGATGCGTGCCATGATGATCGAGGTGCTGTCCACCAACGATCCGGTGAAGCTGAACTTCGCCGAGGCGGTCCTGCGCGACGCCGGTATCGAGCCGGTGACGCTGGACGCGCACACGGCGGCGACATTCGGCGGCGCCCTGCCGTGGATCAAGCGCCGGCTGCTTGTGCAGGAAGATGTCGCCGACAAGGCGCGCCGCGCACTGGCGGCGGCCATGCCCAAGGACGAATGACGATCACCGCCCCGCTGACTGAGGACCGCATTCTGGGCGGCCAGCTGACCCTGACCCAGACCGCAGACGGATATCGCGCCGGCCTGGACGCGATCCTGCTGGCCGCCGCCGTCAGGCTGAAGCCAGGTGCGCGGGCGGCGGAATTCGGCTGCGGCCCCGGCGCGGCGCTCTTGTCAGTGGCCCACGCTCACACGAACGCGCAGCTGACCGGCGTGGAGCTGGATCCGGTCGCGGCTGATCTTGCCCGGCGCAATGCGGCGGCCAACGGGCTGGACAACCGCGTAGCCATTGTGGAGGCGGATGCGCTCAGCTGGCGTCCGGAGGCGCCGCTGGACGCGGTGTTTTTCAACCCGCCCTATTTTGATGATCCCGATACGCTGCGCGCGCCCAAGCCGGGCAAGCAGGCCGCCTGGATCAGCGCCGCGCCTTTGTCTGACTGGATCGCGGCAGGGCTGAAGCGCCTGAAATCCGGCGGCGCGCTGGTGTTCATCCACAGGGCTGACCGGCTGGGAGAAGCGCTCATTGCGCTGCAGGGCAAGGCGAGCGTCACCATCCTGCCGGTTCATCCGCGCGCGGGCGCGCCGGCCAAGCGCATTCTGGGGGAAGCGCGCGCGGGCGGGCGCGCGCCGCTCGGCCTTCTGGCGCCGCTGGTGCTGCATGAAGATGACAGCGGGGCGTGGACGCGGCAGGCCGACGCAGTGCTGCGCGGGGCGGCGCGCCTTGATCTGACGGGCTGAACACGCCAAGTCTGAAGCCCACACCCGCCACTGGAGCCGTCATGTCCTTCATCCGCGACGAATTGAACCGCGGAGCGCGCGCGCTGCGCAAGCGGCTGGGGGGCGCCGCGCCCAGCGTGCCGCGGGTCCGGGGGGCAGGCCTGGTCGCGGCCGGGGGGCGCCAATGCGG
>JAIUMW010000244.1 GCA_022565365.1 Oceanicaulis sp. | reverse complement strand
CGGGTTCTTTACCGGACGTGTCCCATTCCGGGGCGCAGCACGCGGGGAGGACGGCCGCGGCGCCGGGTCGGGGAACACCCTGGCCGGCGCCGCACCAGAAGCCGCCCCCGGTGGATGGGACCGAAAGGGCGTGGGTGCGATGGCGAAGACCGTACGGGTCGTCGATGACGATCCGACCCAGCGCCGCCTGATGCAGGCGGTGCTGGAAAAGCAGGGACACAGTTTCCAGGGCGCAGAAGACGGCGATGCCGGCCTTGCCGCGGTGAAGCGCGGCGGGATCGACGTGGTCATGCTCGACATGATCATGCCGGGCATGGACGGGGTTGAGACCTTGGAGGCGATCAAGGCGCGCGAGCCCGATCTGCCGGTCATCATGCTCACCGCCCATGGCGGCATCGAGACCGTGGTGCGCGCCATGCGCGCCGGCGCCGTGGACTTCTTTGTGAAACCCGCGAGCCCCGAGCGGATCGCCGTGTCGCTGCGCAACGCGCTGAAGGTGAAGGATCTATCCAGCGAGGTCTCGCGTCTCAAGAAGACACGGTCCGGTCAGCTGGGCTTCGCCGACATGATCGCCGGCGCGCCGGCCATGCGCCAGGTGGTGCGCCTCGGCGAGCGGGCGGCGAAATCCAATATCCCGATCCTCGTCACCGGCGAAAGCGGCGTCGGCAAGGAGCTGGTCGCACGCTCCATCGCAGCCGCCTCGGACCGGGCAGGCCGTCCCTTTGTTGCGGTCAATTGCGGGGCGATTCCGGAAAACCGGGTGGAATCCACCCTGTTCGGTCACGAGAAGGGCT
Source organism: Oceanicaulis sp. (assembly GCA_022565365.1). Lineage (GTDB taxonomy): Bacteria > Pseudomonadota > Alphaproteobacteria > Caulobacterales > Maricaulaceae > Oceanicaulis. The sequence goes on along the minus strand of JAIUMW010000244.1, from coordinate 4,007 downwards.
CGTTCACCGGCGCGGTGGCCAAGCATCTGGGCAAGTTCCAGGAGGCCGATGGCGGCACGCTCTTCCTTGATGAAATCGGCGAATTGCCGCTGGACATGCAGGTCAAGCTGTTGCGCGCCCTGCAGGAAGGCGAGGTCGATCCCGTCGGCTCGCGCCGTCCGGTGATGGTGGATGTGCGCATTGTCTCGGCGACCAATCGTGACCTGACCGAACAGGTCAAGACCGGCGCCTTCCGCGAGGATCTGTTCTACCGGCTCAACGTGTTCCCCATCGAGGTGCCGTCGCTGGCGAAACGCCGCGATGACATCCCGGCTCTGGTGCGCCACTTCATCGCCCGCTTTAATGCGCAAGAAGGCAAGGCCGTGCTCGACGCCACAGGCGAGACCATGGACCTGCTCTCCCGGCACGAGTGGAAGGGCAATGTGCGCCAGCTGGAAAACGCGGTGTTCCGCGCCGTGGTGCTCAGCGACGGGGATTATCTGACCCCGGAGGACTTCCCGCAGATTTCCGGCCTGGCACCAACCCTGCGCGAAGCAGAAGCGGCGCCAGCCAACGCACCCGCCGTGCCGGCCAGCGCGGAGGTCTTCGATGCAGCGGCCATGGCTGAAGAGGACGAGGCACTTCGGGTCGACATCCTCGATGCCGGGGGCCATCTGCGCTCGCTGGAGGCCATCGAACGCGATCTCATCGCCTTCGCCATCGAGACCTATTCAGGCCGCATGGCCGAAGTCGCCCGGCGCCTGGGCGTGGGCCGCTCGACGCTCTACAGGAAAGTGCGCGAATACGATCTGACGGTGGACGATTTCCGCGAGGCGGGGTGAGTCTCCCGGCATAAGTCAGGCTTCAACGGCCAGAACCGGGCCGGCCGCTCCAGGCGGGAGCGGCCGGCCCGGCCTTTTGCAGCAACGCAAGCAGCGTCGCGAACTGCCACGCCAGCGCCCAGACGGCAGCCAGGTTTCGGCGCCCCGGCTCTTGAGCCGGGGGCCGGTCTGCTGTGCCATGCCCCGCAAATGACGGACCCGCGTGGGTCCGGTCGCCGGGAGAGTCCGACATGATCCGTACAGCCGCCCTCGCCTTCGCGCTCGCCTTCGCGCCCGCCGCCGCCGTGTCCGCGCAGGCGGACGAGCCAGACGCCTTCACCACCCTGATCGCCGATTATGAGGCTTTTCTGGAAGAACGCGACATCATGACCCGCGGCCGGCGCGGCGATCTGGACGCGGCCTCACGCTGGCCCGACGCCAGCTTCGAAGCCGTGGCGGATTGGGACGAAGCCATGTCCGGCTTCCATGCCCGGCTTGAAGACATTGACGCCTCGGCGCTGACAGGAACCGACGTGGCGAGCCACGCGGTGCTGGCCTACACCCTGCGCACGGCGGTGGAGCTGCCGCGCACGCGCACCGCCCTCACCCCGTTCACCAATGATAGCGGGTTTCACTCCACGCCCGATTTCGCCGCCATGAGCGCGCGGCCGCGCACGGTGGAGGAGGCCGAGGCCTGGATTGCGCGGGTGCGCGCCCTGCCCGACTATTTCGCCCAGCATCAGGCTTGGCTGGAGCGCGCGATCGAGACCGGCTTCACCCAGCCGCGCGAGATTCTGGACGGCGTGGCCGACCAGATCGAGGCGCAGATCGTCCCCGCCGAAGACAGCGTGCTGCTCATGCCCATCGACGGGCTGCCCTCCAGCCTGCCCGAAGCCGAGCGGGCGCGCCTGCGCGCCGAGGCGCTGGACGCCATCGAGACCGCCGCCCTGCCCGCCCTGCGCCGGCTGCACGACTTCTTCGTCGCCACCTATATCCCCAATGCCCGCGAGAGCCTGGGCGCGCGCGATCTGCCCGATGGCGAGGAATTCTATCCTGCCCTGGTGCGCCAGCACACCACGCTCGATCTGACGCCCGAAGAGATTCATCAGACGGGCCTGGACGAAGTGGCGCGCATCCGCGCCGAGATGGAAGAGGTGATCGCCGGGACCGGATTTGAAGGCTCGTTCGCCGACTTCCTCGATTTCCTGCGCACCGATCCGCAATTCTATGCGCAAAGCGAGATGGAGCTGATGATGCGCGCGGCCTGGCTCGCCAAGCAGGCCGATGACCAGATGCCGGCCTTCTTCAACCACCTGCCGCGCCTGCCCTATGGCGTGCGTCCCGTGCCGGCTGCCATCGCGCCGAACTACACCACGGGCCGCTACTGGTCGGGCGATCCCGAAACCGGCCGCGCGGGCGGCTATATGGTCAACACTTACCGCCTCGACCAGCGCCCGCTCTATGAACTGCCGGCCCTGACCCTGCACGAGGCCGTGCCGGGCCATCATCACCAGATCGCCCTGGCCCAGGAGATCGAGGGCCTGCCCGATTTCCGCCGGCGCGGCTATATCACCGCCTTTGGCGAAGGCTGGGGCCTGTATTCGGAATTTCTCGGCCTCGACATGGGCTTCTATCAGGACCCGTACGAGAATTTCGGACGCCTGACCTTCGAGATGTGGCGCGCCTGCCGGCTGGTGGTGGACACCGGAATTCACTGGTTCGGCTGGACCCGGGAAGAGGCCGAGGCGTGTTTCCTTGAGAACTCGGCGCTGGCGCCTCTGAACATCACCAATGAGGTGTCGCGCTATATCTCCTGGCCCGGTCAGGCGCTGGCCTACAAGACCGGCGAGATCCTGATCCGCCGCCTGCGCGCTGAGGGCGAGGCGGAGCTGGGAGAAGCCTTTGACCTGGCCGCTTTCCACGACGCCCTTTTGGAAGAGGGCGCGGTGCCGCTCGATTATCTCGAAACGCGCATGACGCGGTGGCTCGAAGAGCAGGACTGACGCGCTCGACCTTACGATGGTTTAATCTGCAGGCGCGGGTACATGTTCTAGGCTTCCCATATATCAAATGGGGAGGCTGACATGTTCAAATCGGTGCTTTTCGTGCGCGAAGGCCCGACCAATAGCGCAAAAGCCGATATCGGCCTGCTGGCCCTTCGTCTGCTCACCGGCAGCTTCCTGATGTGTGAGACGCAGGACAATATCCTGTCAGCCGAGCGCATGGCCGAGTTCGTCGCCTTTGTGGACCATCATGGCTTCATCTGGCCGGAGTTCGCCGCGCCGTTCTCGGTCTACGCCCAGTTCATCTGCGGAGCGCTGATCGTGCTGGGCGCCGTCACCCGCGCAGCGAGCCTGGTGATGGTCATCAACTTCATCATCGCCATTGCGATGGTCCACTGGGGCGGGGATTTCCGCAACTGGTGGCTGGCGCTGGTGCTGATCTTCATACCCCTGCACTTCGCGCTGGCGGGGCCGGGGCGGTGGTCGGTCGATCATCTGCTAGAGACGCGCGCTAAACCGGCGCACTGAGCCCGGCGTCAGGCGCTGGAACCCCCGCCCTACTCCGCCGCGGTTTCCTGCGCCGCTTCCCGGTCGCGGTTCCAGTAGGACACGCATTTCACCTTGGAGCGGTCGCACCTGTCTGCGTATTTGCGCGCGATATCAGTGACCTCTTCCAGAAGGCCCTCGGCGAGCGTGATGGGTTTGAGGCCCATGGACAGGAAGGCCGCGTTCTCCACGTGCAGGTCGTTTGCGTCGGCCTCATTGCGCGGATTGGGCAGGAAGGCGACGTCGGCGCCGGTGAGCTTGGCGATCAGCCCGGCCAGATCGCTGACCCGGTGGGTCTCGGTCATCTGGTTCATGATGCGCACGCGCTCACCGGTCTGGGGCGGGTTCTCCACCGCCAGCTGGATGCAGCGCACCGTGTCCTGGATATGGATGAAGGCGCGCGTCTGTCCGCCCGTGCCGTGCACGGTGAGCGGAAAGCCGATGGCCGCCTGCATCAGGAAGCGGTTCAGCACCGTGCCGTAATCACCGTCATAGTCGAACCGGTTGATCAGGCGCTCGTCCTTGCGGGTGTCCTCGGTCTGGGTGCCCCAGACGATGCCCTGGTGCAGATCGGTGATCTTCAGCTTGTCGTTCTTGTTATAGAACTGGAAGAACAGCGCATCCTGGGTCTTGGTCATGTGATAGATTGAGCCGGGAT
>JAIUMW010000243.1 GCA_022565365.1 Oceanicaulis sp. | reverse complement strand
TGCCCAGGAACAGCAGCACGAACAGCATGGACAGCACCCCGCCCAGGATCGCCGCCACCCCCCCCCCGCGGCCCCCGCTGCGGAGGAACAAGGCCAGATCCCCGCTCACCTCCTAGGTGATGTCCTCCGGCAAAAATCCCGAACGCTCCAGGCTTGCGATCACGGCGTTGACCTCGTCGATCACCTCCACCGTGTTGGCGGCGGGCAGCTTGAAGATCGACACCTGCACCGCCGGGGTCCCGTTCATCCGCGCAAACAGGCGCTGCTCGCGATACGTGTCGCGCACCTCGGCAAGCTGCGACAGGCGGATGCGGTCGCCATTGCCGCCGGGCAGGGTGACCAGCACGTTGGCGATGTCTTCCGGCCGAGGTGAACAGGCCGTCGGTCTTGGCCATCACATCGAACGTGTCCGACGTCACCCAGCCCGCTGCGATGTCCACATTCTCCGCCGCCAGAACCCGGTGGAGATCGCCCAGCGTCAGGCCGTAGGAAGCCAGGCGCTCCTGATCGACCAGCACTTGGATCTCGCGTTCCTGCCCGCCCGCCGCCTCCACGCCTGACACGCCCTGAACGGCCAGGAGTTGCGGCGCCAGCGCGCGCTCCACCCAGTCATTCACGTCCACCTGCGCGCGCACCGGCGAACTGAAGCCGGCGGTCCAGACCGGGCGCTGGCTGGGATCGCGCTTGTAAATGCGCGGCGGATCAATGTCCGGCGGCAGGCGCGTGCGCGCCAGCTCCAGATAGCGCGAGGCGTCCTGCAGCGCGATGTCGAGATTGGTCCCGTAATCAAAGTGCAGATTGACATTGGTGCGCCCTTCCGAGGCGCGGCTGTCGATGCGGATCAGGTTTTCCGTCGCCGCCAGGCTGCTTTCCAGCACGCGGGTGACCTGCTGCTCCATCACCTCGGGCGCAGCGCCGGGATAGTTCACCGTCACCGTGATCATCGGATATTCGATGCGTGGGAGCAGATCGATGGGCAGGCGGTTCAGAAAGAACAGCCCCAGCACGAACACCACCGAGGCGATGGCCAGCGTGCCCACGGGCCGGCGGATGGCGTGACCGGCCAGACCTCTGCGCGGCGCCCCGCCGTCGGCCATCAGCCCCTCCACCCGACAATGCGCACCGCCTGACCGTCAGCCACCTCGCCCTCTTCCAGGCCGGAGACGATCTCGGTCCAGTCGCCGCGCGTCACCCCGCGCTCGATCACCCGGCGCTCAAGGCGGCCATCGGCGATGACGTAGACAAAGGCGGCGCCGTCCTCCTCCGCGATCCCGGCGGCGGGCGCGGCGAGCACGGCCGGGCGCGGATCGATGGCCAGGCGCACGCGCGCCAGAAAGCCCGGCCGCGCGCCGCGCGCCCAGCTGTCTTCAGGCAGGGCCAGCTCCACCGTCACCAGCCGGCTGGACGGATCGGCCAGCGGGAAGATGCGCCTGACCGTGGCGGGCAAGGGCTCGGCGGGCAGCGCGTCGAGATGCACCGGGATTTCCTGTCCGGGCTCAAGAAACGCCACATCCAGCTCCGACACCCCAAGGCGCACCACCAGAAGGTCGGTCCGGGTGAGATCAAACAGGCCGTCGAGCGCCTGCACCCCCTCGCCCACCTCGATATGGCGGGCGGTGACCATAGCGTCCATGGGCGCGGTGATCTCGCCAAACGCGATGCGCGTACGCCACAGATCGGCCTCGCGCGCCACCACGTCGCGATCAGCGCGGGCGCGCTCATAGGCCTCGGCGGCCAGCAGGCCGCGTTCGTGCAGCGTGGCGCTGGGCTGATAATTGGACTGGGCCTGAGCGCGCCGCGCCTCGATGCGCGCCAGCTCGGCGCGCTGTTCGCGCATGTCCAGGCGGGCCAGCAGCGCCCCCGCCTCCACGGCATCCCCGGCCTCCACCAGCACTTCAGCCACGGTGCCCGACGTGCGGGCCGCCAGGCGCGAGCGGGCGTAAGCCTCCACCTGCGCCGAGGCGGAAAACTGGCGCGACAGATCGCGGCGGGTGATCTCGGCGGCGGCGGCGGGATGGCGGAATGTCTCCGCCCTCTCCGGCGCACCCGCCTCATCCAGCGCTGCGTTACCGCAGCCGGTCAGAACGATCAGCGCGAACCCGCACAGCGCCAAGACCAGAGTATGTGCTGGCTGGATCAAGAGGTCTGTCTTTCGTGTCTGATCCTTCTGACATAAGGCAGACAGGCAGACAGACCAAGCCCTTGGCGGGCCCTGTCAGCCCGTGGGCGCAGGCGTCAGGACTTCGGGCTCCACCTCACCCGCCTCGATCTGGGCGGCCCACATCGTTGCATAAAGCCCGCCTCGGGCGAGCAGCTCGGCGTGGGTGCCGGTCTCGGCGATGCGGCCGGCGTCCAGGATGAACAGGCGGTCGGCGCGCGCGATGGTGGACAGGCGGTGGGCGACGGCCAGCGTCGTGCGCCCGCGCGCCGCCTCGGCGATAGCGGCCTGCACCTCGCCTTCCGTGCGCGAATCCAGCGCCGATGTCGCCTCGTCCAGAATGAGGATGGGCGGGTCTTTGAGGATCGCCCGCGCCACGCCGACGCGCTGCTTTTCACCGCCCGACAGCTTCAGCCCGCGCTCACCGACCCGCGTGTCGAGGCCCAGCGGCAGGCTGTCGATGAAGTCCTTGAGCCGCGCACGCGCCACGGCGTCGTGCAAGGCCGCCTCGTCCGCGTCGGGGCGGCCATAGAGAATGTTCTCGCGCAGGGTGGAGTTGAACAGCACCACATCCTGCGGCACCAGGCCCAGCTGGCCGCGCAGGGATGACTGGGTGACGCCGGCAATGTCCTGCCCGTCGATCTCGATCCGGCCGGTAGACGGATCATAAAAGCGGAAGAGAAGGCGCAGCAGCGTCGACTTGCCCGCGCCCGACGGGCCGGCGAAGCCGACAAAGGCGCCGGCGGGAATGTCGAGATCGATATTGTCCACCGACCGGTCGCGGCCGTCATGGGCGAAGCTGACATTGGTGAAGCGCACCGCCCCGCCGGTGACCTTCAGCGCGGACGCGCCGGGCTGATCGGCCACTTCGGGCTTCAGGCGCAGCACCTGGAACAGGCGTTCGAGATCGACGCTCGCCTGTTTGATCTCGCGATAGGCCCCACCCAGAATATTGAGCGGCTGATAGACCTGCATCAGCATCAGGGTCAGCGCAGCGATATCGCCGACTTGCAGCCGGCCCTGCAGCGTCATCCAGGCGCCCAGCAGCGCCACCGCGAGCAGGCCGCCATTCATGATCGCCGCCTGCGCCGCGTTCAGCGCCGCCAGGCTCTGTTCCGATTTCACCGCCGCCGAGGCGTAACGCTGCTTGGCGTCGTCAAAACGGTCCGCCTCGCGCGCCTCGGCGGCGAAAGCCTTGACTGTCTCAAAATTGGTCAGGGTGTCGACCGCGCGGGCGTTCACCTCGGTGTCGGCCTCGTTCATCTGGCGGCGGATTTTCACCCGCCACTGGGTCATCTGATAGGTGACCAGGGCGTAGCCCACCACGGCGGTCACGATGATCACCGAGAACTCCCAGCCATAAAGAATGGCCGCGACGCTGGCGGCCAGCGCCAGCTCTACGATGGCGGGCAGGATGTTGAACACCAGGAAGCGCAGGAGGAAGTAGACCGAGTTGGCGCCGCGGTCGATCAACCGGTTAACAGCGCCCGTGCGCTTGGTCTGGGGATAGGTCAGCGACAGCGCCTGGACATGGGCGAAACCCTGCACCGCCGGCAGGCGCTGGGCGTCGTGGGAGACCGGCGAGAACAGGGCGTCGCGCAGCTGCGGCGCCCCGGTGGCGGCAAAGCGCAGCGCGCCATAGGCGATGATCAGCGCAGCCGCCGCCGCGAAGGCGCCGGCGCCGGGGCCCCCATCCTCACCCAGCGCGTTGGTGAGGGTATTGATCCCCTCGCCGAACGCCACCGGCGCCGCCCCCGAGAAGCCCTTGGCGATGAGGGTGATCAGGAAAGCCAGGCCCATCCGCCAGCGCCAGCGCGCCATGTCGGGGCCCGCGAGAATGACGAACAGGCGCCGAACCGCCTCGGAGAGGCGGCCTTCGGGCGCGGGGCCATCAAGAGGATCGGTCTGGGCGGGCGGGGACATTGACCCCTAATTAGGGCGTCGCGCGTCCCGGCGCCAGCCGTGAGCGGCGGCTACCTGCCGCCCGCGCCGTCGGTTTCGGGCGCGCGGAACACCTGACCGGGGTAGATCAGGTCCGGATCGCGGATCTGATCACGGTTGGCCTGGTAGATCACGGTGTACTGAATGCCGTCCCCATAAAGCCGGCGTGCGATGCGCCACAGCGAATTGCCCGGCTGCACGATCACCCGGCCCGCCTCGCGCGCCGCCAGCGCGTCTTCGGCGCTGGCGCGCTCGAACGGCAGGACGATCACAGCAGTGACCCGGCCGTCCTCGTCGATCTGATCAATCTGCAGGTCATAGACGCCCGGCGCAAAATCACGGCCGGCCTGGACGCTCCAGCGTCCGTTGGCGCCGGCTTGTGTTTCGCCCACCGCCTGACCGTCGGCGATCACCCGCACCGTGGAGCCAGGCTCGGCGCGCCCGGAGAAAATCACCGAGCCGCTTTCGTCATAGTCCACGGTTTCAAGGCTCAGCGGCCCCATGGACACGCCGTCGAACGGGCTCTGCAGAACGCGGCTCGCCTCGCCCGGCCGGCCCAGCACCACCAGCGGCGTGCGGTCGCGGCTTTCAGGCACGGAGACGACCACCACCTGATCAGAGCGCACTTCCTGACCGTCAGGGGTGACCATGATCAAAGACAGCTCGACCGAGCCGGTGGGCAGCGGGCGGTCCACGATCATCACCCATTC
>JAIUMW010000242.1 GCA_022565365.1 Oceanicaulis sp. | reverse complement strand
GGGGGGGGCGCCGCAGACGGCGGAAACTAAAAACGTGCCCCGGGGGGCGCCATCCCCCCACCCGGCCGGGCGCTAACCCGCGGGGCCACCCTCCCCATCAAGGGGAGGGAAAAATGGGGTTCAAAATTCCTGTTTTCCCGGAATTTGCGCGAGCAAATATCCGGACCCATCCCGGGCAGTTTGAGCCTTTGCGCCGGTTGCACATTTCGGTGGATGGATCCCGGATCGGCTGCGCCGTCCGGGAAGGCAGTATCTGACTGTCAGCCTACTCCTTGAAAGCCGGAGCAGTCCGGCCCTACGGCGCCCCGATCCACTTATGCGTCTGCAGGCTCAACCGCCATTGCGGGTGTTTGAGGCAGTATTCATACGCCGCCTGGGCATTGGCGATCTGGTTTGGGCCGTCCATGGGCTGGAGGCGGAATTCTTCAAAATCGAGATGGGCGTAGCGCTCCGGCATGGCGTCGGCCTGGGGGTAGACCAGTTTGAGCTCGTGGCCGGAGGTTTGTCTGAGCGGCGCGGTGGATTTCGGGCTGACGCAGATCCAGTCAATCCCGGCCGGCGCTTCGATCGTGCCGTTGGTCTCCACCGCGATCTCGAACCCGGCGCCGTGCAGCGCGTCAATGAGGGCGCGGTCCGGCTGCAAGAGCGGCTCGCCGCCGGTGCACACGACATAGGGAACGCCACCGCCCGGCCAGAGCGAAGCGACCTTGGCGGCCAGCGCCTCGGCATTGGCGAATTTCGCGCCGTTGACGCCGTCGGTACCGATGAAATCGGTATCGCAAAAGCGGCACACAGCATTGGCGCGGTCACGCTCCAGCCCGCTCCAGAGGTTACATCCGGCAAAGCGCAGGAACACCGCCGGCCGGCCGGTCTGGCCGCCCTCGCCCTGGACGGTGAGGAAGATTTCCTTGACGGCGTAGGTCATGCTCCGCGCCAGTCCCGCCAGCCGTTCGCCCGCAGCTTGCACGCCGGGCAGTCGCCGCAGCCATAGCCCCATTCATGGCGCACATCGCGCACGCCGCGATAGCAGGTATGGCTGTGCTCCACGATCAGATCCACCAGCGCGTCCCCGCCCAGCTCCTGGGCCAGCGCCCAGGTTTCGCCCTTGGTCAGGTGCATCAGCGGCGTCTCGATGGTCACCGGCGCATCCAGCCCCAGCGACAGGGCGCGCGCCTGGGCTTCGATCGTGTCCTCGCGGCAGTCGGGATAGCCCGAATAATCGGTCTGGCACACGCCGGTCACGATATGGGTCAGGCCGCGCCGCCAGGCATGGGCGCCCGCCACGGTGAGGAAGACCAGGTTGCGGCCCGGCACGAAGGTGTTGGGCAGGCCGCGCGCGCCCATCTCGAACGCCACATCGCGCGTCAGCGCGCTCTCGGCCAGCGCGCCATAACCGGCCAGATCGACCACGATATCCTCACCCAGACGGCCCGCCCATTCAGGAAAGCCAAGGGCAATCTGTTCGCGCACGCGCTGGCGCGCGTCCATCTCGACGCTGTGGCGCTGGCCATAGGTGAAGCCGATGGTCTCCACATGCCCATAGCGCGCCAGCGCCCACGCCAGACAGGCCGCTGAATCCTGTCCGCCCGACAGGAGCACCAGTGCGCGTGCGCCATGATCCATCGCATCCTCCATGAGGGGCGTGTATATCTGTCGCTCAGTCCGGTTCTGCAAGGAGAAGCATCATGACCGACAGCCCAATGGGTCTGCTCTACACCACCTGGCCGGACATTGAGAGCGCGGAAAGCGCCGCCGAGGCGGTGCTCGCCGAGGGGCTATGCGCGTGCGCCAACATACTGGGCGAGAGCCGGTCTCTGTTCCGGTGGGAGGGCGAGATGCGCCGCGAGCGCGAGATCATCGCCCTGTTCAAGACGTCCTCGGGAAAGGCCGCTGCGCTCAGTGACCGGCTGGCGCGCCTGCACCCCTATGACGAGCCGTGTGTGATCGCGCTTGGCGTCAACGAGACCGGCAGCGCCCCGGGCTTTCTGGCCTGGGTGCGCGGCGAGGTCGCGGCAAGACCTGGCTAGAACGGCGCAAGCCAGGGCGCCGTACTGACCGTCAGGCGGTGCGGCGCAGCGTGGCCGAGGCCGCCAGATCACTGGCAAGCGCTTCAACCAGCGCGGCTTTGAGATTGTCGGCCGACACCGGCGCGCGCACGAAGGTTTCAGCCGCGCCGGCCTGCACCGGCGTCTCCAGGTCGCGCGCCAGGCGCACCACGGGCGTCATCGCGGCGGTGGAGGCCAGAGAGCGCACATCATCGCAGGCGTCTTCGGGCTCGCAATCATCAAGGCTGAGCCCCACCACCACCGCGTCATAGGCCGCCGCGCCCAGCACCGTGACCAGTTCTGTGCTGGAGCCCACGCAGGTGACCACGCAGTTGAAGGATTTGAGATAGCCCAGCAGCACTGACCGGCGGGCCGCATCGCGCTCGGCCACCAACATGCGCAGGCGGCGATTGGTCAGGCTGAACGTCTCGCCATCGGCGTAGCGGTCCGCCTTGCAGGACACCGGCAAGGTGACCTCGAACCAGAAGACCGAGCCTTCCTGCGCCGGTCCCGGCTCATAGCCGACCCGGCCCTGCATCAGCCCGGCCAGGCGCTTGGCCAGGTGCAGGCCAAGTCCCGCGCCATTGGCGCGGATATAGGGATCGACACTGTCCTGGGCCAAAGAGTCAAACAGGCGGGTTCGGGCCGAATCCGGCACGCCCTCGCCCGTATCACGCACCGTCACGCGCAGCCGCGCCGCGCCCGCACTGTCGAGCTGCGTGCGCACGCCCACATCCACGCTGCCTTCGGAAGTCGTGCGCAGAGCATGGGTCAGGAAAATCTGCGCCATCTGGAACAGACGCCCGGCATCGGCGCGCAGCGGCCGGTCGGTCTCGCCCTCATAGCCGACGGTCAGGGCCAGGCCCTTGCGCGCGGCTTCCGGCTCGGCGGCGCGGCGGATTCGTTCGCCCAGCGCCTGGGCCGTCATGTCCTCGATATTCAGCTCCACATGGCCCGCTTCGATGCGCGCCACATCCACCACATCACCGAGCATGCGCGCCAGCGACTGACCGGATTCGCGCACCCGCGCCGCCATGCGCGCCGGTTCGCCTTCCAGCCCGGCTTCTTCCAGGAGGTGGGCCATGCCCAGAACGCCGTTGAGCGGCGTGCGCAGCTCATGGCTCATATTGGCCAGCACCGCCGCATTGGCGCGCGCCTGATCCTCGGCGCGGCGGGCGGCCAGATCATTGTGTTCAGCCAGGCGCGTCATCGCGGCGGCCTGCGCCTCGGTCTGGCGGCGCGCTTCCTCCAGCTCGAAATTGGACCGCACCGCATCGGTCAGCGTTTCCGAGAAGCCGCGCGCCAGCTTGCAGGTGACGGCGAGGAAGATCACCATCACAGTCGCGAAGAGATATCCGGAGAGTCCGCCCTGATAGGCCATGTAGCCTGCGCTGATCAGCATGGCCGGCGCGTTATAGGCCAGCACCGCAGTCGGCGCGGCGGCCGAGGTCAGGGCGGAGCCCGCCGTCATGCCGCCGATGAATACGATCGCGGCCATCAGCGCGTAGGGCGAAGCGCCCTCGCCCACCATCCAGGGTGTTACGCCCCACAGAACGCCCATCATGAAGGACAACACCAGGAAGGCCCGCAGCATGCCCGGGCTGAGCGGATGATCGGGCTTTCGGGCCGGCAGCAGCACGGCCATACGCACGCCCGACACGAGGACGACAGCCGCGGCCCAGCCGGCCAGCACCAGAGGGCTGATCCCGCCGCTGAGGAACACCGCCAGAATGACGGCGTTGAGTACATTCATCGGGCCGGATGTCATTCCGCTGCGCGCGATCAGCCGAAGCCGCGCATCACGCACTCTCATGGAAATGTCATCATCGCGCTCAACAGCGCGGTTCGCCTGCATACCCATCCCAACACCCTGGCTTGCGACCGCCTCTGTGTGCGGTTCTGACACGACAACCCTGCCCTACAGGTCTTAAAACCAGGTGCATGGCGTGTTTATGTTCTGGAAATCGCCCCCTGACCAAGCCGCCGCCCCGGAGTCCACCGTCATGATCCGAGCCATGCTCGCCGCCGCGCTCATCCTCATCGCCCTGCCGGCGGCGGGGTGCAGCGGAGATGACGCGCCCGGCGCCTCTGACGCCCTGGCGGACCTCACGCCCGTGGACCCGGACGCGCCGGCTGAACTGCTCGGCTGGAGCGATCTCATTCCTGATGACGAGCTGGAAGCGATGCAGGCGCTCAATGAAGGCCGCCGCGATCCGTCCCTGATGGGCCGCTTCCTGGGCGAAGGCCTGGTGGAAGGCCAGGTCGGCACGTTCAACGTGGTGGAAGACCTCGACGGGCTGGTGGTGCGCATGCCCGGCTATCTGTTGCCGCTGGACTATGTCGAGCGCGGCTCGGCGCGGGAGTTTCTGTTCTTGCCCTATCATGGCGCCTGCATTCACACACCCGCGCCGCCGCCGAATCAGATCGTGTATCTGCGCTCCATAGAGCCGATCCGCTTCAACGCCCTGTGGGAGCCGGTCTGGGTAGAGGGTCGTATGCAGGTCGAGCGTGTCGACACGGAGCTCGCCGCCATCGCCTATTCCATGACCTCGCGCTCGGTGGAGCCCTATCGCGGCGGGCGCCAGCGCTGACATGAAAACCCCCCGGCGCGCAGCGCCGGGGGTCTCATCAGTCCCAAACAGGAACCGGTCTACTCTTCCCAGCCCCAGGGCGTGTGCGGGGTTTCGACTTCCTGCGTCAGAAAAAACGTCACCTCCAAGAACACGTTTTCGAGGCTCACGGCGTAATGGAACGCCGAATCGTT
>JAIUMW010000241.1 GCA_022565365.1 Oceanicaulis sp. | reverse complement strand
TTTCTTGAGCCTTGTAATAAACTGAGCAGAATTTCGTCGGAATTCTGAGAGAGGACGAATGTCATCTTCTAGTGATACAGTATTTGTAGCCATATATCCCCGATGTGTATTAAATGTGGTGCTTATACGATACAAAACTATTAGCCCATTTAAAAGCTTGCTATGATTTGGACTAATGTGCACTAACGGCCTTTGGTTTAAGCGGCGAGCCTATTGCACAAGTTAAAAGTTTTGCCCTTTTTAGCAAACTTTGAACCCACCATAACCCGTGAGGCGAGTCCGCTTGAAACCATTGTTATAGAGCAAAAATAAGTAAGGAGTAAACTATATTTGACGAAGAATAGCCGGATGTATAAATAAAGAATGGACCTTAGGTGTTAATATTTTTCAAGTCAAATAATGCTTTTTTTGCATATTCATTATCAGGTTCGACTGATAACCAAAAATGAATTTTGCCAATTATACTCAACAAATAATCTGGATTCTTTATTTTATTCTTTCGTATGTGGCTAATAATGCCATATTTTCTTATGAAATGAATCTCAAGCTTGAGTTTTCTTTTATATTGTCGTGGCACTTTAATTACATTTTCAGCTATTGAAATCCCAGTAATTATGCGTTTATGACACTTTTGTTGTAGAACGGTTTTTTTATTATTGACAGTAAAACCACAAGACTCTATGATATTAGTGATATAATCAATGTGTTTAACTGGAATTGATTTTCCGGAAAATCCTAAATCATCTGCATATCTAGTGTATCTAAGATTGAATTTCTTTGCAAAACTCATAAGTCTTTTATCAAGATTTTTAGCAACAATATTGCTTAAAGCGGGACTCGTGGGAGCTCCTTGAGGTAAAACATCATTATGACAGCATAATGAAGCAAGGAAAAATGATACCTTATGGGTATAACCTAATGATTTGAAAACATTGATTACTTGATTAATTGAAATTGATGGAAAAAAATTTTCAAGGTCAATTTTTAAAAAATGTTCTTGGCCAACGTGTATTTTTGAGTTAGATATTATTGATTTGTTTCTTGTAAATGCATGAGCAGACGAGTGAAGTTCTACTTTTGTCAGAATACTGCGAAGTATCCATCGCTGACATTCTAATAGTGCTGGGAATGGTGCTGATATTATTCTTTTCCCACCGGATCTCTTGGGAATTTCAAATTCTCGATAATGATTTGAGCTTGAATTAATTGCTGAGGCCAAATATCGTCGATTTCTTTCTAGTAATAAACATAGGTGATTAAAATCAAAAATTATAGGAACCTCATTTTTTAGAAGAGGCTCGATATACGCAAGGTATCGATCAATGAGTTCTGATTTAATTCCGGATCTCTCGAAATTGCTTATCCAATAATTTTTAGTTTGAACTATAGACATAAAGGGAAGGCTCTACTTACTACTTTCTTGACTTTAGCTCTGTGTTTATGACCAATTATTTTGGCGAATGCGCCAAAATAATTTGGTTTAAACACCGCGAATCTCAGCTATGCTGAGTGAGCAACTACGAAATCAAAATTCCAATTTGATTTCGTAGTTAGAGGTTAAAAGTGACCTTAACCTTGGAAGCGACTTCACTTCCTTTGTGCTAGTTTCATAAATGCCTTCCCTTATGTCTCTTTTATTCTTCAAAGTTTTGAGGTATATAAAATTCATTGATTTCTAATTTTCTACCTAAGTAATCTTCCTTAAAAAAGTTCTGATTAATACCACCGACTTTGGATTTTAAAGTATTTTTAACTGAAAAGCTAATTCCCTCTTTTGTTAAAGTCACTCTGTCTTCAATAACTTCTATAAGGCCATTTACTTTTAAATGTTCTATAGAAGTATAGAGCTCTTTGGGCGATAATCTTAATTGTCTATGTAGAGTAAAGGGGAATAGACCATTACTTGATTTAAATAATTCTGAAAGAATCTCTTTTTCTTGTTTAAGTACTTTCATTGCAAACCGCTTTCTACACGAGTTAGTAAAGTATTTCTTTTGGAAGAGTTTAAGTTTTGTGGCCACCAAAAAATTGGGAATACTGAATTTGGCGTATTCCCCAAACACGACTCTAGAGAATATAGAGCTTGAGCATTATTATACCCCATTGAATAAGTACTAAGTTCAAAACTATTAACATTTTGGGCAAGTTTATTCTCCAATTCGCGCATTTTTTCTATTGCATCGCTAACTTTTTCTCGACTATATCTTTCGTCGATACCTTGAGGTAACCTAAGAGGGCAAAACACTTCAAAGCCCATTTCTTCGATTTTGCTAATCCCATAATCCATACCAACCAAGAAACAAAATTTCAAATCATATTCTGATTTAATCCATTCATTTAAATGTCTAATTCTACCAAGAGCAGTTTTTCCACTTCCAATAAACTCATCTATGAGGATAATTTGATTTCTACCTTGTTTGAAAGTTTTTGGAATACTATTGAATCTATTAACAGTTTTTGCAGTTGACCAACCCATTTTGAATAGAGGAGTTTTTAAGTAATCTAATACTTTTTGGCTACTATCTGCGTCGTCATCGATAGTAAGGGAAGCAATCATTGTCTTTTCTTCCTCAAAGCCTGAATCATTTATAATGCAATCAGAGATAAAATTTAAGTATGAGTTTAGAACTTTCTGGTCTAAATATTTAAAATCACCCAACAAGTCAATTATTAAATCTTTTTGTGCTGTACTTTCACACAAAAGTATCAATTCGATTAGAGAATTTTCCTTATCGCAAAGCCAAGGTTGCTTTGGGTATAAGTTGAAGACCCTTGAAAAATCTTCTTTTTTTAATTTCCTTTTTAATTGATTCATATTTCTAGTGAGATGTCAATATCGTACTGAAAAATAATAACTTGAATTCATAATTTTCTGTGTATCAAAGTTGAATGTAATTTATTTTGCAAATCAAAGCCAGATTTTTTTGCTCTATAACGGCTTTGCGTTTAAGCTGCGAAGCCTGATGGATTAAGTTAATGTTTTTGCCCTTTTTAGCAAACTTTGAGCCCACCATCGCCCCCGAGGCGAGTCAGCTTGAAACGCTTGTTAGTTGCCAATAATGTATTTAGAGTTTATACGATATTCGATTGAATTGAATTAATTTACCCATATACGTCTCCAAGTATCTTTCAAACGTTCTTGTGCTTTTTCCGCCATTTATTCACCATTTCTGTTTCTTCTGGGAACAGATCTATATAAAATTTTAATAGTAACTCGCCTTCATATGACAACAAATAATTAAATGTAATCTGCCCCCCGGTAACCTCCGGTTCTTCAGGGTCATATCTATGATGATTAATTTCAATTTTTTGTTGTTCAGATGGTTCTTGAAATATAAGTCCCATAGATATTATATTATGATAATCGCCTTCCCATATTTCACGTTTTCCACCTATAACAAAAGAGTTTATTGAAAAAAGGTCATGTAAATACGAGTTTTGAATTATTCTAGATAACCTCATAAAACCATCTGTATCTATTTTATTTAATGCTTTTAATCGACAAAGCCTCCCAAAAACTTGACATTTCTCGTATGATTCTAACTTATCAATAGCAAGCATTATCTTTTCTGCACCTCCAGAATGTTCATCACTCAATTCATTTACAAGTTCAATTCTCTCCTTCCAATTTACATTTCCAATTTCGAGGATTACCTTCATTGCTTTTTTGATGAATATCGAATCAGAAATGGATTGATGAATTCTTCTGATACTAACAAGGTACTTAAGTACAGGAATTTCTGTAATAATTTCACTACCAACTTTGTTATCAATGACTTTGTCAACTAAATCTATGCTTAAATCACGCAAATCCTCGGATTGTATGATATTTTTTAATTCAGTATTCATATGATTGTTTAATGAGTATAGCTGATTAGATACTTAAATATCCATTACAGTAAAGTTTAATTATATACTAAATGAAATAAATCATTAGCTGTCTGTTGACAACAGTCCATTTAAGCGGGCTTTTTTATAAAAATCATCTAACTTATCAATTAATACAGTTGATCTCTCACGTATCTTTTTTTCATGATCTAAATATTTACTTAGCATCCCAGTGTGTTTCCATTCTGGTGGAATTACAAACCGATTACTATTTGAGTAGTCTGGGTATAAGTGAATTGATAAGAAATAGTTATAAGATATTATTTCATTAATCAAATCAATCCTACTATTCTCAAGTTCCTTGTCATAAATGATGAATTTTGGGTCAAGGAAAGCTTCAGCAGCCCAAAGGCTTGTTGCGAAGTCAAGGTCTATGCCATACTCTGCATCTTCTAAGTTTCTTTTCATATTCTGATAACCAAACATATTCTTAAATGCATTAAAGGACTTTCGATTCTCTTCGTCTTTAGTTGATGAGAATGGATGAAATTTTGATAAATATTTGTCAGCTACATTGGATAAAAAATGATATAGTAGACCTATGGTCGTTATGTTGAGTGCGAAACGTGGTCCATCAAAGATATCAGGTACTGAAAAATCTTCTATAAACAACCACACTACAATAATCTCGAATAACGAAGGAGAAGCTACAATTACAGCAATAATCAAAACTCGTAATGTAACCCGTGTGTGATTGCGCGGTCTGTATCGAAAATACAAACTAACCAGATTGGTAATCATGTTTGAAAATACTTCGGCTTTACTACTCATTTGAAATTGAATTCGATTGTATTGGCAACTAACGGCCCAGCGGTTAAGCTGCAGGGCTATGGAGAGATTAACAAATGTCAATCTAGTAAATTGCCGGCGAATTCCAAACAACGCATCGCAGAACCTGTCAGCTTGAACCGCATGTTATAATGCGA
>JAIUMW010000240.1 GCA_022565365.1 Oceanicaulis sp. | reverse complement strand
GTAATAGGTTACGATGTTGATCAATCAAAAATTGATCATATCAAATCTGGAAAACCCTATATCAAGCATTTAGGCTCCGAAATGATGCAGGTGCTTTCTAAAAGTGATCGATGTAATGCCACTAGTGATTTTTCGAGACTCACTGAGGCTGATGCTCTAATGCTATGTGTGCCGACTCCACTTGACCATCACCGCGAACCTGATATGAGCTATGTGGTTAAAACCACTGAAACAGTTGGAAAGTATTTGCGAAAAGGTCAGTTAGTTATACTTGAGTCGACCACATATCCCGGCACGACAGAAGAAGTAATGATTCCAATCTTGGAGAAGTTGTCAGGACTAAAAGCTGGATCTGATTTTTATGTAGCATACAGTCCGGAAAGAGAAGATCCGGGCAATCCAAATTTCAACACAGCTAAGATTCCTAAAGTTGTTGGCGGACATGGAAAAGAAGCCCTTGATTTGGCTTTGGCAATGTATAATACCAGTATCATTCAAACTGTTCCTGTAACAGATTGCAAAACAGCCGAGGCTGTTAAACTTACTGAAAATATTTTCAGATCTGTGAATATCGCATTGGTTAACGAATTGAAGGTAGTTTATCATGCAATGGGAATTGATGTGCATGAAGTTTTAGAAGCTGCGGCTACCAAACCATTCGGTTTTATGAAATTCACTCCTGGTCCTGGACTTGGCGGACATTGTATCCCTATCGATCCATTTTACTTAACATGGAAAGCTAGAGAATTTGGAGTTAATACTCGCTTTATTGAACTTGCTGGTGAAGTAAATACGTCAATGCCTCAATATGTCATAGATCAGACAATTAAAGCGTTAAACTCACAAAAGAAAGCACTAAACGGAAGTAAAGTATTATTGGTCGGATTGGCCTACAAACCTGATGTTGATGACATGCGAGAGTCACCTACGTTCATTTTAATGGAAATTCTTGAGAAGTATGGTGCGATTGTATCGTTTTATGATCCGCATATTCAAACAATTGCTCCGACACGTGAACATGCCAATTATACAGGAAAAGAGTCTGTTTCATGGAATGAAACGACAATATCTGAATTTGACGCGTGTATTATTGCGACAGATCATAGTAATGTAGACTATGATGCATTGAGGTCTTGGTCGAAGGTAATTGTCGATTCACGTAATGTCTATAAAGATCCAGACGCCTTAGTATTTAAAGCATAGATATTAACACGTATGTGCCACAAATGTGGCTCATACTATATTTTTGGTGCAATATTTAGCCCAAGAACAGGTTACACAAGCAAACATGTTGCAAAAAAACTTAAAATTGTTACATAAATTAAATGAACTTATATTCTTGACAAGGGTTTAACAGAGTCTATTGGGTGACTGCAACTAACATTAATAGTATGAATAAGAGAGCTATAACGAAGTTTCTGATTGACGGGGTTTCATGGTATTCGCTAACATTTGTGGCATTTTTCTTGCGTTTGGAAACATCAATGATGACCTACATCGGCGATGTTTTTCTGCTCGCAACGGCATTATTACCGCTGAAAATACTGCTTATATATGCGTTTAAACTACACCGAACCTCGTGGCGATATACGGTAATATCCGATTTTAAAGCTACTATTGGGGCCATTGCCGTTTACACGACGATATTTACCACTGCGGCCATATTCCTTAGGGATGTGATGTTATTGCCAATAACGGTGCCATTCATAGAAGCCATTTTGGCGTTAGTGCTTTTTGTGGCTATACGTCTTGCTAGCCGGTTCGTACTGCGAGAACGTAAGGCTATATCGTATTACACCGATCAAAATAATCCGGATAAACGTATTCTTATTCTGGGCGCTGGTGAGTCTGGTACCATGATCGCCAAGGAAATGCAGCGCCACCCAGAGATGGGTATGATTCCTGTCGCATTTTTGGACGATGCTGCTGCAAAGCAATCCCAGCGTATTCAAGGTATTCAAGTAATTGGACCGATTTCGCATATGCCTCAGGCTGTACGAGAACACGACATTGACGAAGTCGTTATTGCTATGCCATCGGAAGTTGGTGATGTAATTCGTCGGGTGGTAGAACAGGCCAGGAAAGCGAAAGTTGCTTATCGAACTATTCCAGGATTATACGATCTCATTAGCGGAAAAATTGGCATCAGTCAAATTCGTAAGGTTCAGGTCGAAGATTTACTACGTCGAAATCCTGTCCAGCTAGACACGGCCAAAATTCAGCAGTATATCAAAGGACGTCGCGTTCTCGTAACCGGCGCCGGCGGATCCATCGGTTCTGAAATTGTACGTCAGATTTCACGGTTTAGTCCGGAGTCCATCATTTTACTCGGTCGGGGTGAAAACTCCATATTTGAAGCTCTGCGTGAGTTTAAAGAGAAATATCCTCAAATCGAATTTGCTGTGAAAATCTGCGATGTGCGCGATATTTCAAGCTTAGAAAAAGTATTTGAAGATACCCATCCGGAAGTGGTATTTCATGCGGCGGCGCATAAGCATGTGTTTTTGATGGAAGAAAATCCTGCTCAGGCCATTTTGAATAATGTGGGTGGCACGAAGAATCTTGCCACGTTATCACTGGAATACGATGTGAAATATTTTGTGAATATTTCTACAGACAAAGCGGTGAATCCGACTTCTATCATGGGAGCTAGCAAGAGAATCGCTGAAAATGTGTTGTTACAAGCTGCTGCGAAAGCGAAACCAGATCAGATATTTGTATCTGTGCGATTCGGGAATGTATTGGGAAGTCGTGGAAGTGTCGTTCCGATCTTTAAAGACCAGATCAGCAAAGGTGGTCCGATAACGATAACCGATGAAGAAATGATTCGGTACTTCATGACCATTCCGGAAGCATCACAATTGGTACTTCAAGCTGCGGCACTTAACATAAAAGGTGCGGTATTTGTTCTGGATATGGGCGAGCCTTTTAAAATCGTAGATATGGCGCGTGACTTAATTCGCTTGTCGGGACTCGAGCCAGATAAAGATATTCGCATTGTGTTTACTGGCAAAAAAGAAGGAGAGAAGTTGTTCGAAGAACTGCTAACCTCCGAAGAAGGCACCGAAATGACACAGCATGATAAGATCATGATTGCGCGGAAGAATGGAATTTGCGAAGACTTTGATGTGAAATTAGATCGATTGTTCGATGCAACGAATAATGGTGAAAAAGAATCCATCAAAGCAATGATTCACAGTATTGTTCCGACGTATTCGGGATACAAAGAAGGAACGTCAAAAATTCCCGGGTGAAACGCCTATTGAATTGATTTTAATTGAAAGCCACGGATTTGCATTCGTGGCTTTTGTATTTAATTAACTTTTTGAAAATAAATGCATTAGAATGAAGATATTGGTAACTGGATCTGCAGGGTTTATTGGTCATTATGTCGTGAAGCGGCTGTTAGAAGATAATGTAGAAGTTGTGGGTTTGGATCAAATCAATGATTATTATGAGCCGCAATTAAAACTAGATCGGCTAGTTGGTCAGGGGATAAGTGAGATATCAGCTGATATTGTGAAGGGTAAAACCTCAGACGGAAAATATACTTTCATTAAAGCCGATATTGATGATACAGTAGCAATTCAAGCACTTTTTAGTGAACATCAGTTTGATGCTGTAATTCACTTAGCCGCACAGGCTGGAGTCCGTTATAGTCTTGAAAATCCACGTGCATACATTGATAGTAATATTGTTGGTTTTCTAAACATCCTTGAAGGAGCGCGTGAGACTAATATCAAGCATTTGATTTATGCGAGCTCCAGTTCTGTTTATGGATCAAGTAAATCCATGCCATTTAGTACTTCTCAACCTGTTGATCATCCAGTAAGCCTATATGCAGCAACAAAGAAGTCAAATGAGCTGATGGCTCACACCTATTCGCATTTGTACAATATACCTACAACTGGTCTTCGCTTTTTTACTGTTTATGGTCCGTGGGGACGACCTGATATGGCTTATTTCTCATTTACAAAGGATATCCTTGAGGGTAAATCAATCAAGGTCTTTAATCATGGCGAAATGAGTAGGGATTTCACTTACATTGATGATATTGTTGAGTCTATAGTTCGACTCGTACCGAAAGCCCCGCAAGCGAATGATGTTGCATGGGATGAAACAAATCCAACTCCTGCATCAAGTTATGCACCATACAGAGTTTTGAACATCGGAAATAATAGTCCGGTTAACTTGCTGGAGTTCATAAATGAAATTGAGTCTGCTCTTGGGATTGAAGCGGATAAGATTATGATGCCAATGCAACCTGGCGATGTTCCTGCAACCTGGGCTGACACTACAGAATTAATTAAAATCACAGGCTTTACGCCAAATACACCACTCCGCGAAGGGGTTCGTAAATTTGTGAGTTGGTATAAAGAGTATTATAAATAGCGCAGTTGTGGTTTAACTAAATCGCTGTCCTTATACCCCGGACCATCACAGAATTGATATTATAAAAAGCCACGAATTAGCGTTCGTGGCTTTTTATAATTTACAGGGGTAGTATATCATTTCAGGACTTTAAACGTCCTAATGAATCAGCTCACTATGTCATACTAAAGGTTTTGCTAAGCCTTCAATTTATTTTGATATCTTCAGGTCGGTTTAAATAAGAACGATGGAAAGACTCTATTGTATCATCGGTTCTAGGTAGTTTGTCATCATAATACTCTACAATTCATGATTTCCGCATTTGCTGCTGGTTTTAAGCGTCTTTTTGATATCGTGTTGGCAGTTGTTGGGTTGTTGGTCGTTGGTTGGTTTGTGGCACTTCTTTGGGTAATAATCACCCTCCTGTACAAAGAGAATGCGTTTTTTAGTCAG
>JAIUMW010000239.1 GCA_022565365.1 Oceanicaulis sp. | reverse complement strand
TTATTGCTGACAACAAAGAAAACGAACAAGTTGAATTTTCCAAGAAAAACCAAAAGGACATTCAAACTCTTTTGAAGCACAATCGAGAAATCAAAGTGATTAGAAGTATTCAAAAGAGTTTTTCAGACTTCAAGGAATTAGTAAACCAATACAAAGCTAAAAATCAAATATTATCTGAAATTGTATTCGCATTTGACAAACTCTATTCGGCTGTAAATATTGACATCAACACAAGGCTTTTAGAGAAAAAGAATGAACGAGATAAAAACAGAACACAATTAAGCGAAGATTTAATCCCGAAACAAAACAATCTAAATCAAACAATTGGAAAATTAGAAGCAACCATTTCTCAAAAAGGTTCAGCTAAAGAATCCCTTGCAGAAAAAATTCGAAATATAAAATCGTATGAGGGAATTGACTTTTTAAAACAGTCATTCAGCAATTTAGACACACAAAGAAAAGACATCGAAAGCCGACTGACTCAAATTGAAAATCAAAACCTTAACAGTAGAGATTTAGAAAACAAAATTTCTAAACTCAATCAAGAAATTTTAAAACTTAACGGACAAATTGAAACTTACTCAAATTTGCTCATTCATCAAATAAGCAAAAATGGGAAAGACAAAGAATTGCTAAACGCAATTCTTTCCGATTCCATTACTACACTTCCCAAAGAAAATATTCAATCGGAAATTGAAAAATTAGCTGATGTGATGAAAATCTTTGACGGAGCAATTACAATTCCCAAAGATTTAAAAGGGAAACCGATTCCGTCTATTGATGATTTAAAACTTCAAATAGAAACTGCAATCAAAGAAAAAACGAGCAACGAAAAACTTTTGCCAATAGCAAAAGATTTAGAAAAATATCGTTCTGAACTTTCTTCTGTTCAAACCAAAATTAAAGAAACAGAAAAGAAAATTGAGGAACTTAATTCGTTACCCGAACTTGAAAAAAATCTTGCAGGATTAGATGAAGAACTAAAAAATCTTTTTCAAGAACGAGATAATACAGATAAAGAATTAAAACAAACAACGGAATTCATTGCAAGAATAAACGAAGCTATAAATATACTTTCGGAAGACATAAACAAAGCAGAAAATCGTATCAAAGAAATTCAAGGTTGGAAAGTAAAAGTTGAGCAATCGGGAATAATTCCAATTGAATATCAAACAAACGAAACGCTTGACAATCTTTACAAAAATTTTGACCGGAACTCTACCGAACGAGAACGAATCAAGAATGATAAAGAAAGATTATTTGAAAATCTGAAGACAAAAACAGAAACCGTTTTTGCTTCGGAAGATGAGTTTATCAAATATCTTGATTCTGAACTTGCAACGCTTGACGATAAGCAGAAAAGTATTGACGCTTTATTGAAAAACATTTCAACGCAATTTTCAATTCCGTGTAAAACACTTCATTCTAAATTTCAAGAGTTTGAAGCGTTCATCAATAATCAATTCAATTCCAAAATCAGAAAAATCAAAATCTCTGATATTGACTCTTTGAGTATTGAAATTATCCCGAACGAAAATCTAATCAAAGATTTGAAGAAGATAATGGAAATCAGAGATTTAACTTCCGAACTAATCTTTGACGACCAATCGGAAAACCTCAATATTCTGAACAGATATTTGGATAATCAATCTGTAATTGACTTTAACAACCTTTTTGACATCAAGTTACATCTCGATAAAAAAGGACAACATAAAGTTGTTGATTTGAGAAATCAAATTGAATCGGACGGAACGGATAAAATGATTAGAATGGTAATCATTATGTCAATTATCCACCAAATTGTAATCAATGACGAAGAAAACAAAATTGTGATTTTTGTTGATGAAATCGGGACAATTGACGAAGCGAACAGAATTGAAATTTTGAATTTCTGTAAGGAAAATAATTTTGTACCAATATCAGCCGCACCGTTGCACCCTTATGACGGATTTGACAAATATTACTTAGTTAGAAGAAGTAAAGGAAAAATTGTTTTGAGTGAAAACAACGGAAATGTAATTTATCGTAAACCCGTAGCCAAGTGAACCAAACAGATTTCAGAACATACAAGAAATTAAAAAAGGATTCTTTTCTTACAGAAAAAGCAATCCCTAAAACTGTTTTGAGTTCACATCATTTCAAAGGTTTGGTTTCATCTTCAATTCTTGAAAAGACAAAATCAGGCAGAGGATTCCGATATGAAGTAAATAAACCAACTGAATTTGAAAATTTCTTTAAAACACTTTTTCCCGAAGATATTGAAGTTAAAGACAAGTCGGACAATGTTCGGAAATACAGAAATTCAAAAGTTCAAAAAACAGTTTCAACACCAATTTTTATGTTAAGAGGTTTTGAAACGATTAAAGTCAATAACAACGAAATAAATTTAGAAGATTACACAAACAAATTTCAACTATTTGCTTGTAACGCAGATAAAATTGAAGCCAAACGCATTTGCATTATTGAGAATTTAGACACGTTTTTAGTTGCAGAAAAGTTGTTAGGTAAAAACTTTGTTTTTCTTCATAAATACGGACGAATAGGAAAAGAATCTCTTGGTTGTTTTTCTACAAATAAGTTGCTTGTTTTTGTTGATTATGACTTTAACGGTCTTGAAGAATTTTTGAGAATCAAAGAGGTTTTTGAATTTGCTCAATTATACATTCCTGAAAATTATGACGAACTTTTTCAAAAATACTCTCAAAGTCTGAAAGGAAACAAAGCAGAAATGACGAACAGAATTAAGCAAAGTTCAGATAGCAACGTAATTAAAATCAGAGAAAGCATAATAAGAAACAACCGATTTTTAGAACAACAGTATTGGAAATATGATTAAGTCAGAGCCAAAATCAATATTGCAGTTTATGGCAAGTCATTACGATTTGCTACGAGACCTTTTTGATATACAGGTTAAGAACGACATCATTACAAAAGAATCTTTAAATATCTGTTTAGAAAATTACGACAAGAATATTCGGGAACAACTTACAGAATATCAAATTTTGGTTGAGCAAAATGACGACTTCGCATTTAACGAACCATATTTTGTTCTTTTTGAATTTATACATCAAAAATTCAAACCGCTTTTGCCCGAAGAAATTGAACATTTCGGTCAAGCAATCAGAACTTTATTCCTAAAAATAAAAGAAGGAATAAATGATGATAAGAACATTTTATTGGAAAGAATTGAAGCTCTATCAAACCAAATCAAAAAGTTCACAAACGCAGTTGTAAACAACACCAAAAGTTTATTGACAGAATCAAAAGAACTGAAAGCAAACAATAAGAAAATTGATTACCAAGAGAAAATCCATAAAGCAAGGTATTTAATCGAAAATTACATTTCGCCACTCACCACGATTTTAGACGTAAATCACAGTCAATCCATTTACAATGAATTACTGAATGTTTCGCAATTTACTAACGTAAAACGATTTGATTATGCAGATGAAAGCATTAGACGAGAATTTGAAAAATTATATCACTTACTTCGTCAAGTTGCCAAAGATTTGAATTTGCAATCTATAACACTCACAAATGAGTTATTGCCTTTAATTGAACGAATAAAAACAGAAAATCAATATTTAAGAGGATTTCATTTTTATCTAACCAACGGAAATTGTTACAAAGAAATTGAACCACCACATATTTTCGTTACAACTCGTGACAATATCTACAACAAATTTGTGTACGAAAACACAAAAGAATACTTTGAACAATTTCAACACGAAGAAGAAGTAATTGTTGTTGAAGATTCGCAACAAACAAATGATTGGCTGTTTGACAAGTCAAAGTATAAAGAAACATTGAACCAAAATTTGCCCGTTGATGATTTCTTCAAATGGTGTGAACATTCAATAAAAGAAGAAAACGAGGATTTTTCTTTTGATAACTTCTTTATGGTAACGAGTTTGCTTTTTGAAGAAGATTATGAAGTTTCAGTAAGCAAAGACGGAAAAAATATTTCTGTCTCTAATGAAAATTCGGAGTTAATTATGCCAAAACTAACAATCAAAAAACAAGAAGATGTATCCAGATAAACATAAAGAAATTATAACTTCTCTAATGGAAGGCAAGTTTATTACGATTGAGGATTTGTCGTTTGAAACCATCAAGAAAAACGAAGATTTTTACATTACGTTTTTTGAAAAGTCGTTTGGTTTTGAACTTATCGGTAATCAAGACTTTTATTATCTTGTTTCAAATGACACTAATGAGAATACATCAAGAGACATTTCTATTTTCTTTTCAATTCTATGCTATGAACTTGACAAGGACGGTAAGAATTTTTTAGAAGAACTTAATTATTCAGAATTTCATCTTGACGAAATACTTGAATACTTTAAAAATTCATCGTGGTTAGACGTAATCAAAGCTAACAAGCAACTAAACACGGACGACAGTTTAAAGCGACATATTGGAACTATGGTAAAGAGAAATATTGCTGTAAAACAAAGTAACGACAGATATTCATTTACAAAAGCACACAAACTGTTTATTGACTTTGCAAAAGACTTAGTAAAAGATGACAAGAATGAATCCATCACATAACAGCCACACACATTGCCAAGTAGCACAAGCCGAAGCACAAGCCAAAACTTGGCAAAGAGTGTGTCTGTCCAACCGCACGACTGACCGACATACGGACGAAGAAAAAGAAGCACTAGGCGGTAACATCACCTATACGCAAGCAGGGGTTTCGTGCTTCGTAGGACAGGAAAGTGGTAAATTTAAAGTTCCGTTCTTCGTAGGAAGTTCAGCGGTAAAAATCCCTGCCTGCGTATAGCTGAGAAACGTGTGTGACTTGAAGTCATAGAGCCATGAAACA
>JAIUMW010000238.1 GCA_022565365.1 Oceanicaulis sp. | reverse complement strand
CGCGACATGGCTGACCAGCTCATCCGCATCGCCGCGGCGCGCAACGCCCGCGACGCCGAAATGATCGAGGCGCCGTCCGGCCTCTATGACGAGTTCGCCGCACGCTTCCCGTTCGCCGAAACTGACGACCAGCTTTCGGCCATCGAGGATGTGTTCGAGGACCTCAAAAAAGGCCGTCCCATGGACCGGCTGATCTGCGGCGATGTGGGGTTTGGCAAGACCGAAGTGGCGCTGCGCGCCGCCTTCATCACCGCCATGAGCGGGCGTCAGGTCGCGGTGGTCACGCCCACCACACTGCTGGCGCGCCAGCACTACGCCACTTTCGCTGACCGGTTCCGCGGCTGGCCGGTGCAGGTGCGCCAGCTGTCGCGTCTGGTGCCGGCGAAGGACGCCGCGCTGACACGCGAGGACCTGGCTGAAGGGCGCTGCGATATCGTGGTGGGCACCCACGCCCTGCTGGCCAAGACCATCGAATTCAAGTCGCTGGGCCTCATGATCATCGACGAGGAGCAGCATTTCGGGGTCAAGCACAAGGAGCGCCTGAAGGAGCTGCGCACCGATGTGCACGTGCTCACGCTCACCGCCACGCCGATCCCGCGCACGCTGCAGCTGGCCATGTCGGGCATTCGCGATCTGACCATCATCGCCACGCCGCCCGTCGACCGCCTGGCGGTGCGCACCTATGTGACGCCGTTCGATCCGGTGACGGTGCGCGAGGCGCTTCTGCGCGAACGCTACCGGGGCGGGCAGAGCTTCTTCGTGGCGCCGCGCATCGCCGATCTCGACGAGATCGCCGACTTCATGCGCGAGCAGGTCCCCGAGGTCAGTTTCACCGTGGCCCACGGCCAGATGGCGGCCAGCCAGCTCGAAGACATCATGACGGCGTTCTATGAGGGCCGGTACGATGTTCTGGTGTCCACCTCCATCGTGGAGTCGGGCATCGACATTCCCACCGCCAATACGCTGATCGTCCACCGCGCCGACCGGTTCGGCCTGGCCCAGCTTTACCAGTTGCGCGGACGGGTCGGGCGCTCCAAGGCGCGCGCCTACGCCTATCTGACCACGCCGGCCAACCAGTCCATGACCGAGGGCGCCGACAAGCGGCTCAAGGTTCTGCAATCACTCGACAATCTGGGCGCGGGCTTCACGCTGGCGAGCCATGATCTGGACCTGCGCGGCGGCGGCAATCTCCTGGGCGAGGAGCAGTCGGGCCATATCCGCGATGTGGGGGTGGAGCTCTATCAGGCCATGCTGGAGGAGCCGGTGGCCTCGCTGCAGGGCCAGGCGCCGGAGGATAATCGCGACTGGTCCCCGGCCATCAATGTGGGCGCCGCGGTGCTGATCCCGGACCATTACGTGCCGGATCTCGACGTGCGCATGGCGCTCTACCGCCGCCTGTCAGGGCTGGAGACCAAGGCCGAGCGCGAGGGCTTCGCCGCCGAGCTGATCGACCGGTTCGGGCCTCTGCCCGGCGAGGTGGAGAGCCTGATGCAGGTGGTCGCCATCAAGGGCCTGTGCAAGCGCGCCGGGGTGTCCAAGCTTGACGCCGGACCCAAGGGCGCGGTGGCGACGTTCCGCGAGCATGCCTTCGCTGATCCGGCCGCATTGATCGACCTGATGACGCGCCGGCCGCAGGACTACAAGCTGCGCCCGGACAATTCCATCGTGCTGCGCGGGGACTTCCCGGAAGTGCTGGACCGGCTAAAGGGCGTGCAGCGCCTGCTGGCGCCTATCGCAGACGCGGCCCGGCGGGCGCGCGAGGCCGCATAGCGGACCCCGCCTAGCCTGTCGCGGCGCGTGCGGTCTGCTCGGGCGGGAAGGCGAGGGCAAGGGCTGAGTTGACGTCTGCGCCAACCATCGGTTCGCAGACATGGCTGCGCACATCCAGCCGGAACGGGTGCAGCGGGTCGCGGCCCTCATAGGCGGTGCATTCGGCGATGGCCGCAACGCGCGCGGCCACAAGCTGGGCGTCTTCGGCGCGGGTGTTGGGCAGGGCCAGCCAGAACCGGCCGGCGTCGTGGCGCACCGCCAGGTCTTCAGCGCGCACACAATGGCGCAGCATCGCCGCGAACTGGTTCAGTGCAGCCTTGGCATGGTCGGATCCGCAATCGGATGGCGCCTGCGCGGTCAAACCCACCAGCGCCAGCGCCTGACCCCGGCTGTGGGCGCGCGCCAGCAAGGACGCCAGGTGACGTTCCCCGAAGGCGGGGGCGAACAGATCACTGTGCGTGTCGAGGAAGGCGGGCGCGCGGCAGGCCTCGAGCAACGTCTTGGCGCGCCGCCGGCGCCGGCGTTCGGCGGCCAGGGCCGTGATGCGGGTGCGCATGTCCTGATCATCCGCGCGCGCCGACACCAGATCCGACGCCCCGCGGGCAAACGCCTCGTCCGCGCCGCCATAGGAATCGCTGCGCGTCAGCAGCACCGCTGGCGTGTGATAGAGCCGGGTATTGCGCCGCATGGCCGAGCAGACCGTGTGGGCGAGATCGGGATCAGGCTCTGTGTTGAGCACCACCGCATCAAACGGGCGCTCATGCAGGTAATCAAACGCGGTGAAGGTGGAGAAAGCCGCCACCGTCTCCACATTGGCGCCGCGCAGGGCGTGCTCGAGGCGCAGAAAGCCCGGGCAGGGGGCGCCAACGAACAGAACGCCGCCACTTTGCGTGCCTGTCGGCGCCGAAGTGGGCGCCGCGCCAGCCGCCCGCGCATCTTCGGCGCGCAGGCTGGCGGCGTCTTCCAGCACGCTCAGGCGGATGAGCGCGCGCAGGCGGGCCGCGATCTGGATGGGATGGGCGCCGGCCTGCAGCCGTGTGCCAGCGCCATTAGCGGTATGATCGCCAACCGCCAGATGAATGCGGTCCCCGATATCGCCAGCGCGCACCGGACTGAATGAGACCACGGCCTCGAACTGCGCCGGCGATCCCGCATTGTCCGGGCCGGCCATGGTCACGGCGAACCCCAGCGCGCGCAGCCCGGCAGCCGCCTCGATGGCCGCGTCGCCCTCGGCGACAACAAGGATCGTATACGCCCGGCCCATGCTCCCCCCGCGGATTGATCCAAGCGTATTGTGTCTGTCCAGCTTCGGCGCCACAACCCGTTTTCCCGTTTCTTGAGCCCAGGACGAAAGAATGCCCGGACAGAACAAAGCACAAGGCCCTTTGCACGGCTTTAAAGTGATTGAGTTTGTTGGCCTGGGCCCGGCGCCGTTCTGTGCGATGCTTTTGTCTGATCTCGGGGCCGAAGTGGTGCGCATTGATCGGCCCGGCGCCGGGGGCGGCGGCAGCGCCGAGGTGCTGGCGCGCGGCCGCAGGAGCGTCGCGTTCAATCTGAAAAAGCCCGAAGCTGTAGAGGCTTGCCTCAAGCTCCTGACGTCGGCCGACATCCTCCTGGAGGGTTATCGCCCCGGGGTGATGGAACGGCTGGGCCTGGGCCCCGATGTCTGCCTTAAGGCCAATCCGAAGCTGGTCTACGGCCGCATGACGGGGTGGGGCCAGCACGGACCGCTCGCCCATGCGGCGGGTCATGATCTCAATTATATCGCGCTGACCGGCGCCCTCGACGCTATTGGACCGCGGGAGCGCCCGGTGCCGCCGGTCAATGTGGTGGGTGATTTCGGCGGCGGGTCCATGTATCTGGCCGTCGGCGTGCTGGCGGCGCTGCACCATGCGCGCGCCACCGGCGAGGGGCAGGTGGTGGATGCGGCGATTGTGGATGGTGCGTCCCATCTCATGGCCGCCGTGCACCAGCTGTCGGCCATGGGGCTTTGGAATGCGCCGCGCGGTGAAAACCTGCTCGATGGCGGCGCGCCGTTCTACGACACCTATCGCTGCGCCGACGGCAAGTTTGTCTCCGTCGCGCCGCTGGAGCCGGAGTTTTACGCCCTGCTGATCGGCAAGCTGGGGCTTGAAGATCACCCGGCCGTCGCCAATCAGTATGACGCCGCCCACTGGCCGGCCATGCGCCAGCTTCTCACCGATGCCTTCGCCAGCCAGCCGCGCGATCACTGGACGGCGCTGCTGGAAGGCGCGGACGCCTGCTTCGCGCCGGTGCTCGACATCCACGAAGCGCGCGATCATCCCCACATGCAGGCGCGCGGCGTCTTCACAGAGGTGGACGGCGTGATGCAGGCTGCGCCCGCGCCGCGCTTCTCGCGCACGCCGGGGGCCATTCAGGGCCCGGCGCCCAAACCCGGCGCGGACACGGAGGCGGTGCTGGACAGCTGGGGCTTCAGCGCCGGTGAGATCACCGCATTGAAAGCCGGCGGTGCGCTGGGCGAGCGCAGCTAGTCCAGGCCCTGGCGGTTTTCAACCGGCTGCTGTTCGCCCTAGACATGGTGGCGCAATCTGGAAGGCCCTGCATCGTGCTGAAAGCACATCGAGACCGTCTCAAGCGCCTGACCGAGGTCATTATGCGTGTCGGCCCGGTGGCTATTCCCGTGCGCGCCATCCAGCGCATCATGCAGCGCGAGGTGATGCTGTTTGCAGGCGGGGCTTCCTTTTTTGCACTTTTGGGCCTGTTTCCCGCCTTTGCAGTGCTGGCGTCGGTTTACGGGCTGGTTCATGACGAGACCGAAGCGTATGGGCAGGTCAGCAGGATGGCGGAGTTGCTGCCGCCCGATGTTGGCCGCTTCCTGATGAACCAGCTCTCGCTTCTTGCCGCCACCTCTCCGGCTATGCTGACCCTGCAGGGCGCCATCGCGCTGGTGGTCGCGCTGTTCGCCGCTTCACGGGGAATAAAGGCTGTCATTACCGGCCTTAACGCCATTGCCGGGCGCGAAGGGCTGCGATCGCTTGTGCGCTACAATATTGTGGCTCTGATGGCCGTCCTGACCGGGATCGG
>JAIUMW010000237.1 GCA_022565365.1 Oceanicaulis sp. | reverse complement strand
GCGGCCTATACCGAGAAGAACGGGATTTACGTGAACACCGAAGGGCGCGCCCAGCTGGCCTTGCGCGCCGTGTTCCCCAAGGGCGAGGCGAAAGAGGACTGGGCGATCTTCCGCGCCCTGTCGGCGCGCCTGAACAAGACGCTGCCCTATGACGATCTCAACGCCCTGCGCGCGAGCCTGATCGAGGCGAACCCGGTGTTCGGCCAGATCGACTACGCCCCGGGCGCCGACGGCGCGGCGGACTTCGACCCGGCTCAGCGTGGCGAGGCGGGCGCGGTGTCGGACGCGCCGTTCGCCAGTCCGATCAGGGATTTCTATCTGACCAACCCGATCGCGCGGGCGTCGAAGACCATGGGCGAGTGTTCGGCCGTGACGGCGGCGGCGCGCGCGGAACTGCAGGCGGCGGAGTAGGGGCGGAAAAATGTTCCAGTTTCTTGTTGATTGGTGGAACGCGCTGCCCTTTGGGGTTCAGTGGACCATCGCCACGACCAGTCAGATCCTCGCCTTCATGATCGTGCTGCTCCTGTCGCTGGCTTTCCTGCTCTTGATGGACCGCAAGGTCTGGGCGGCGGTGCAGCTGCGCAAGGGGCCCAATACGGTGGGCGCGTTCGGCCTTTTGCAGTCCTTCGCCGACTTCCTCAAATTCGTGCTGAAGGAAATCGTCGTGCCGGCGGGCGCCGACCGGCCGCTCTTCCTGCTGGCGCCGCTTTTGACCTTCGTCTTCGCCTTCATCACCTGGGCGGTGATCCCGGTGGCGCCGGGCTGGGTCATCTCCGACATCAATGTGGGCATTCTCTACGTCTTCGCGATCTCGTCTTTGGGCGTGTACGGCATCATCATCGGCGGCTGGGCCTCGAACTCGAAATATCCCTTCCTCGGCTCGCTCGGTCAGCGGCCCAGATGGTGTCCTACGAGGTCTCTATCGGCTTTGTGCTGGTCACGGTGCTGCTGATGGTGGGTTCGATGAACCTCACCGCGGTGGTGGAGGCCCAGGCCGGCGGATTCTGGAACTGGCACGTCCTGTCGGCGGGCATGCTGCCATGGCCGGCCTTCCTGATCACCATTCCGATGTTCGTGATCTTCTTCATCTCGGCGCTGGCCGAGACCAACCGGCCGCCGTTTGACCTTCCCGAAGCGGAATCCGAACTCGTGGCGGGCTATCAGGTGGAGTATTCCTCCACGCCCTATCTCCTGTTCATGATCGGGGAATACCTCAACATCGTGCTGATGTGCGCGCTGATGACGGTGTTGTTCTTCGGCGGCTGGCATGCCCCCTTCGACATCGCGCCCTTCACCTGGATCCCTCCGGTGTTCTGGTTCGCGATCAAGGTGGTGTTCTTCTTCTTCATGTTCGCCATGGTGAAAGCCCTCGTCCCGCGTTACCGCTACGACCAGCTGATGCGGCTGGGCTGGAAAATCTTCCTGCCCACCTGACTCGCGGCCGTGGCCGTGATGGGCGGGATCGTCGTTTACTCGAACGCTGGTTAGGAAACCGATGAGCCGGATTGCACAAACCCTGCGCGGCGCGGCCCTCCTGGACTTCTGGGGGGCGTTTGGCCTCGGCATGAAGTATTTCTTCCGCAGGAAGCCGACCATCAACTACCCCTTCGAGAAGGGGCGCCTCAGCCCGCGCTTCCGTGGCCAGCATGCGCTGCGCCGCTATCCCAATGGCGAGGAGCGCTGCATCGCGTGCAAGCTGTGCGAGGCGGTGTGTCCGGCCCAGGCCATCACCATCGAGGCCGAACCGCGCGAGGACGGCTCGCGGCGCACCACGCGCTACGACATCGACATGGTCAAATGCATCTATTGCGGTTTCTGCGCCGAGGCATGCCCGGTGGACGCCATCGTTGAGGGGCCGAATTTCGAATTCGCCGCCGAGACCCGCGAGGAGCTGTACTACGACAAGGCCAAGCTTCTGGACAATGGCGACCGTTGGGAACGTGAGATCGCACGGAACCTCGAACTCGACGCGCGCTACCGCTAGCGCTATGACGCGGCGCAACCTCATTTCGGAACCGGCGAATCTGCCCGGCTCCGCCAGACGAACCGGCTGACGAGGCGTCCTGCCTCGCCGCACGCCAAAGGGGGCGTTCCCATGCTGCCAGCTGCAGCGTTCTACATTCTGGCCGCCTGCGCGGTGATCTCGGCTTTCATGGTGGTGACGGCGCGCAATCCTGTGCGCGCGGTGCTGTTCCTGATCGTGACCTTCTTCTCGGCGGCGGGGCTGTTCGTGCTGCTGGGCGCTGAGTTCCTGGCGATGATCCTGGTCATCGTCTATGTCGGCGCGGGCGCGGTGCTGTTCCTGTTCGTGGTGATGATGCTCGACATTGATTTCGCCACGCTCAAAGCCGGGTCCACGGGCTATCTGCCGCTGGGCGGACTGATCGCCATTGTCCTGGCGGCCCAGCTGGCGCTGGTGGGTTTCGCTTGGGTCAGCGCCGATGGCGCGGCCATGCAGTTTCAGGCGCCTACGCCCGACGACACGCACAATATCGCCGCCCTCGGCGCGCTTATTTATGACCGCTACGTCCTGTTCTTCCAGCTGGCGGGCCTGATCCTGCTGGTGGCCATGATGGGCGCCATCGTGCTGACCCTGCGCCACCGCGACGGCGTCAAGCGTCAGGACATGCACCGCCAGGTGAACCGCACCCGCGCTGAAGGGGTGGACGTCATCGAGGTCAAACGCGGCGAGGGGATTGGCTGATGCTTGAAATTACGCTGGGCCATTACCTGACGCTGGCGGCGATGATCTTCACCATCGGCGTGTTCGGGATTTTCGCGAACCGCAAGAACGTCATCATCCTGTTGATGTCGATCGAGCTCATCTTGTTGTCGGTCAACATCAATCTGGTGGCCTTCTCCTCCCACATGGGCGATCTGGCCGGTCAGGTCTTCGCCATGTTCATCCTCACCGTCGCCGCCGCCGAGGCGGCCGTCGGCCTCGCCATCCTCGTGGTCTTCTTCCGCAATCACGGCGATATCGCGGTCGATGGCGCCAGCATGATGAAGGGCTAACGCGCCGCCATGGCTTACATCGTCGTCTTCGCCCCCCTGATCGCCGCGATCATCGCCGGACTGTTCCAGCGCCAGATCGGCGACCGCGCGGCCCAGCTGGTGACCACCGGCGCCACCATCGCCGCGGCGCTGGGCTCGGCCTGGCTGTTCGTCGACGTGGCCCTGAACGGCAATGCGCGCACCTATGAGCTGGCGACCTGGATGGCGGTGGGCTCGTTCGAGATCGCCTGGGCGATCCGTCTGGACACGCTGTCAGCGGTCATGCTGGTGGTGATCACGTCGGTGTCCTCGCTGGTGCATGTCTATTCGTGGAGCTACATGTCCCACGATCCGCACCGGGCGCGCTTCTTCGCCTATTTGTCGCTGTTCACCTTCGCCATGCTGGCGTTGGTCACGGCGGATAATTTCATCCAGCTCTTCTTCGGCTGGGAAGGCGTGGGTCTCGCCTCCTATCTGCTGATCGGCTTCTGGTACAAGAAAAAGTCGGCCAATGACGCGGCCATCAAGGCGTTCGTGACCAACCGCGTGGGCGATTTCGGGCTGGTGCTGGGGATCGCGGCGATCTTTGCGGTGTTTGGCACGCTGAAATTTGACGATGTGTTCGCCGCCGTCGGTGATCACGCCGACACGGTGCTGACCGTGTTCGGGATGAATTTCGCCGCGCTGGAGCTGATCGCCTTCCTTCTGTTTGTCGGGGCCATGGGCAAGTCGGCGCAGTTCTTCCTGCATGTCTGGCTGCCTGACGCCATGGAGGGCCCGACCCCGGTTTCAGCCCTGATCCACGCGGCCACCATGGTGACGGCGGGCGTGTTCCTGGTCTGCCGCGCCTACCCGATCTACGAGCTGGCGGACGGCACCTCGGCCATCATCACGGTGATTGGCGCAACGACCGCGATCTTCGCCGCGACAGTGGGTCTGGCCCAGAACGACATCAAGCGGGTGATCGCGTATTCGACGTGTTCGCAGCTGGGCTACATGTTCTTCGCCGCAGGGCTGGGCCTGTACTCGGCGGCCATGTTCCACCTGTTCACCCACGCCTTCTTCAAGGCGCTGCTCTTCCTGGGCGCCGGCTCGGTGATCCACGGCCTGCATGACGAGCAGGACATGCGCAATATGGGCGGCATCTACAAGCTGATGCCGGCCACCTGGCTCTTGATGATCGTCGGCACGCTGGCGCTGACGGGCGTGGGCATACCCTTCGTGGGTCTCGGCTTCGCCGGCTTCTTCTCCAAGGACATGATCATCGAGGAGGCCTTTATGGCCGGGATGGACGGCGTGCCGTTCGGCCTCCTGGCGTTCTGGATCGCGATCCTGGCCGCGGGCCTGACGTCCTTCTATTCCTGGCGCCTCATCTTCATGACATTCCACGGCAAGCACCGCGGCGATCCAGAGAATCTCAAGCCCGCGCATGAGAGCGGCTGGGTGATGCTGGTTCCGCTGATCCTGCTGGCCATTGGCGCGGTGTTCGCGGGCGGGCTGTTCGTGTCGGAATTCGTCAAGAGCGGCGCGATGGAGTTCTGGGCCGGCTCGCTGCCGCCGGGACCCTATGCCGAGGGCAATTACGGGCCGGACGCCACGGGCCACCATCCGCCGGCCTGGGTGATGGTCGCGCCGGTCGGGATCACGCTGATCGGCTTCCTGGCGGCGGTGTATTTCTACATGATGAAGCCCGATCTGCCCGGCAAGATCGCCGCAAACCGGGGCCCGCTGCACAGCTTCCTGTCGAACAAGTGGTATTTCGCCGAGATCTACGACGTCGTCTTTGTGCGCTCGGCGCGCTGGCGGGGCGATCTGTTCTGGAAGGGCGGCGACCAGCGCGTGATTGACGGC
>JAIUMW010000236.1 GCA_022565365.1 Oceanicaulis sp. | reverse complement strand
TCGGTCGTGCACTGGCTGATGAAGGAAAACGGCTGGACGTTCGCCGACGGACCCGGCGTCATCCCGGACCCGATCCACAAGGCCAAGTTCATGCACCAGGTCTACACCGCCGCCGCGTCGGACTATTCCGGCCGGGTGACCGTGCCGGTGCTGTGGGACAAGCAGACCGGAACCATCGTCTCCAATGAAAGCGCGGACATTATCCGCATGTTCAATTCCGCCTTTGACGGCGTGGGCGCGCGGGCGGGCGATTATTACCCTGAAGGCTTGCGCGGCGAGATCGACACCCTCAACCAGCGCATCTACGACACCGTCAATAACGGGGTCTACAAATCGGGCTTCGCCACCAGCCAGAGCGCCTATGAAAGCGCCGTGACGGCGCTGTTCGACAGCCTGGACTGGCTGGAGGCGCGCCTGTCCGACGGCCGGCGCTGGCTCACCGGCGATACGCTGACCGAAGCCGACTGGCGGCTCTACACCACGCTGGTGCGGTTCGATCCGGTGTATCACGGGCATTTCAAGTGCAATCTCAAACGCCTGACAGACTACCCGCACCTGTCAGCCTACGCCCGGCGCCTGCACGCCCATGAGGATGTGGCCGGGCTGTTCAATCTGGACCACGCCAAGCGGCACTATTACGAGAGCCATGACATGATCAATCCCAGCGGGGTCGTGCCGGCGGGACCCGCCGTCCACGTCGCCGACGGGCGCGGCTGAGACCCCTGCACTGGCGGGGGGCGCCGTGCTAGTGTCCTGTCTGACCGGTGCGCGGGCGCACCGTCTGGACAGGAGCCTTCCCATGATCCGCCCCATAACTCGCCTGGCATTCGCTCTTCCTGTGTCTGCCCTCTTATTGGCCGCCTGCGGTGCGCCGGACCCGGTGATGGACCCGCCCGCTGGCGCAAACGATGCGCCGGCCGAGACCGTGGTCGAAGCGGGCGCCGAAGACATTCTGACCGGGCCGGAATGGACCGTCACCCAGATTGACGGCCAGCCGGCGCTGGAAAACGCCGCCCCCTCCATCGCCTTCCTGCCCAATGGGGTGACCGGCAGCGCGGGATGCAACCGTTTTAATGGCGGGTATGAGGCCGACGCGGCGTCGCTGAGCTTCGGCGCCTTGGCCACAACCCGCATGGCCTGCGCCGATGACCGCATGGAGCAGGAGCGCGCCTTCCTCACCCTCCTCAGCCGGAGCACCCGCTATGAGGCCAGCGAAGACGGAACGACGCTGGTGCTGACAGCCGAGGACGGCCGCACCATCACAGCCCAGCGCTAGAGGAGATCCCCATGCTGCGTCTTCTTGTTCTCGCCTGCACCGCCGGCCTGCTGACAGCCGGCTGTGACGAATTGTTTGACAATGGCGGGTCACAAACGCCGGCCGATGAAGGCGCCGACACTCAGCCCGCGTTCGATGACGTAGATGCACCGGCTTCCGGACCCACCGATTCAGGCGACCGCGACATTCCCTGGGGTGCTGGCGGGCCGATCTCCGACGAATACGCCGCCCTGCTGCCGCTGCGCGGCTTCGGCCATGAGCCCAACTGGCATGTGAGCGTGGACGCGGACAACACCACGATCTATCGCCAGACGGAGCCGCTGGTCAGCTTCCCCACGCGCCAGCCCGATGTCGCCCCGGCGCGGTTCCGGTTCGACCATCCCGACGGATCGGTCCGTGTCGTGTTCCGCCGCCAGGTGTGCCGCGATGTCGCGACTGGCATGCCCCATCCCTTCACGGTCATCGCACGGCCGCGCCCCGAGATGTTCGAGGGATGCGGCGGTGATCCCGAAACCCTGTTCGCCAACGCAAACTGGACGCTCGCCCTGCTGGGCGAGGAGGCGCTGACCAGCGATCGTGAACTGTCCATCCGGGTCGAAGACGGGCGCGTGTCCGGCTCCGGCGGCTGCAACCGCTTTATGGGCGGCTATTCGCTCACCGGCGAAAGCCTGACCCTGTCCGAGCTCGCCACCACCCAGATGGCCTGTTCCGATGAGGTGATGGCGCAGGAAGGCCGCATTCTGGACCGGCTGGCCGACGTGTCGATGTTTGACCTTACCGATGCAGACGGGGCGCTGGTGCTTCGCACCGGGCTTGGCGAGACGATCACCGCCTACCGGGCGGAATAGGTCACCAGGCGCCCATCTCGATCAGCTGCGTGCGCAGCGCATCGGGCAATTCCTCCCCGCCGGTCTGTGTCGACAGATCGGCGGGCGCATCTTCAGCCTTGAGATAGCGCCAGCCCTGAAACGGGCGGCGCGGCGCCGGCGCTGTGCGGATGAGCTCTGGATCCAGCCAGATGGTGCAGCGCTTGACGCCGGTGTCGTCGGTGAATTCTTCAA
This sequence comes from Oceanicaulis sp., assembly GCA_022565365.1. Taxonomy (GTDB): domain Bacteria; phylum Pseudomonadota; class Alphaproteobacteria; order Caulobacterales; family Maricaulaceae; genus Oceanicaulis. Next base: position 2,520 of record JAIUMW010000236.1, on the reverse strand, counting down.
GATCGACGATGCGCTGGCGCACCTGGATCAGCCGTTTGATCACCCAGTAGAGCGAGCCGCCATCATTGCGCTCCGCCGCGCGCTTGGGCGTCATGCGTGTGGTGTGGGGCATGGGCCGGCCGCCCGGCGCAACAGTGTCGCGCCACGCCTCGAGATCCTCAATGGAGTCGGCGCCGACGCAGAGTTTGACCAGATGAAGCGGCATGCCCCAGACCTAGGGCGAGTCAGCCGCCGGGCCAAGGCTCTCCGGCTAGGCCGCCGCAGCGCGGTCGCGGTATCCGGCCTCGCTGGCGAGATCGACATCGAAGGTCTCCTCGCTCTTGGGCATGGGCTTGCGCCCGCCGGCGATCTTCATCCACGCTTTCCAGCTCTTGGAGAAAGCCAGCTTGGCCACGGCCTGCACCCCGTTCGGGCTGGACGAGCGGGGCGTGAAACCCATCTGGCGCAGCGCGCCATTGGCGTGCAGCACGGCGTTCTTCATCATGGAAGCGCGCGTCACCACTTCACAGGTGATCGATACATTCAGCCCTTCCAGATTCTCCACCCGGTGGGGGGCATGCAGCGGCCAGCTGACAAAGCTGCCCGGCGTCAGGTCGATCACCGCCGCGTCCTCATCCCAGGCCCGGTTGAACGGAATGTCCTCGGTCTGGGTCTTGTGCAGAATCTGCTCCATGGAGTGATCGCTCAGCCAGGGAGCGTGAGGCGGGTAGATGCGGAAACGCTTCTTGCCCTTCACGTGCAACAGCAGCGTCTCCGACACGTCGGCATGGTAGAAGACCTGCGCCTTGGGCGAGGAGATCAGGATGCCGCCATAGGCGCTGAGCGGCCTGTAATCGGGGTTCAGGCGCTTGAGCTGGGCGAACAGGGCGTCGAAGACCGGTTTGTAGACCGGGTCGTGGTTCATCGCCTCGCGCAAATTGATCCACAGCTTACCCTCGCGCACCGCCTCGAGCAGCTGCACGCCGGACATGTTGCACGCGGCGCCGGCGCGCCAGCTCTCGCGGTCCGCCGGGTCATCGCCCATGGTGCAGATATCAGTCAGTTCGCGCGGATGGCGCTCCAGCAGCGCCGCCAGCGCCAGATCGGTGAATTCCGGCGCCATGTGGAGGCGGTGCCTTGCGGTCATCACGCCCTGGCGGAACTCCGCGCGCTTGTCCTCGCTCCAGTCAATCAGCACAGGCTCGGTCATGTCCATCCCCGTCGCATAGCGGCACGCTCCAAAGCGCGCTCGCCTGCGGTCACGCAGACTTCATGCCAGCGCTTACGGAGCCGGATCTTCCGATGGCGCCAGCTCCCGCTCGAAATAGCCAAAGATGGTGCGCCACAAATGGATCTGGAGCGGCGGCGGGCGCACGCCGTGGCGCGCGCCGGGATAGGTCATCATGTCGAACCGCTCGCCGCGCGCCTGCAGTTCGGCGAACAGGCGGGTGGAGTGGTCGAACGTGACATTATCGTCGGCCATGCCGTGAATGATCAGGGTTGGCGTCTCATATCCATCCAGATGGGCGAACGCCGAGCCCGCCTCATACCCGACCGCGTTCTCGTCCGGCATGCCCATATAGCGCTCGGTGTAATGCGTGTCGTAGAGCGCCCAGTCGGTGACCGGCGCGCCCGCTGCCGCCGCCGCAAAGCGCCCCGGCGCCTGCAGCGTGGTCATCAGCGCCATATACCCGCCATAGGACCAGCCCCACAGACCGATCCGGTCCGGGTCCACGAAATCAAGCCCCTGCAGATAGTCCAGCCCCGCCAGCTGGTCTTGCGCCTCCACAATGCCCATGCGCCGGTGCAGCGCCGCCTCGAAGGCGTGGCCGCGATTGGAACTACCGCGATTGTCCAGCTTGAACAGGATATAGCCGTGGGCCGGGAAGAGCTGGTCGCGCGGATTGACCCAGCCGCGGTTCACCGTCTGCACCAGCGGCCCGCCATAGACCTGCACGATCACAGGGCAGCGCGCGCTGGCGGTGCAATGGTCCGGGCGCAGCATGGACCAGTGCAGCTCGGTCCGCCCGTCAGCCGCCGTCAGGGCGCCAAACTCCGGCGAGACATGGGCGTCCACGTACGCGTGGTAGGGATGGCTGTCGTTCAGCGCATTCTCCTCGATCCAGGCGATGCGCGAGCCGTCGATTGCGTAGAGCCCGGTATGGGGCGGCGTATCGGGATCGGAATATGTGCCGATATAGGCCGTCCCGCCCTCGCCCAGCGACACGCTCCAGCGGCCCGCGCCGTCCGTGACCTGAACCGGCGCGCCGCCCTCGAACGCCACGGCGTAGAGATGACGCTCCAGCGGCGTCTCCACCCAGCCTTCAAAATAGACGATGTCGCCATCTCCTGAGAGCCCGGCGATACGGTCCACCGCCCATTCGCCCTGGCTCAGCGCGCGCACATCACCCCCGGCGTCCACGTGATAGATATGGCGGAAGCCCGACCGCTCCGACGTCCACAGGAAACCGCCGTCTTCGAGCGGGGTGAGGTCATTGGACAGATTGATCCAGGTCTGCGCCTCCTCGCGCAGCACCAGAT
>JAIUMW010000235.1 GCA_022565365.1 Oceanicaulis sp. | reverse complement strand
GGTCGCCGAGGCCCAGATAATCGGCTGTGTCGGCGGTGAGCATCTGTACGGCGCGCGCCATCTCGATGCGCGGACCCCGGGTGCGGTCGCGGGTCCAGTAGCGCAAGAGGGAGGTGGGTAAGAGCGCATAACACACTGTGCCCACATGGGCGCCGCCATCGGACAGGCCGGGAATGGCCAGGCGATGGGTCAGCATGGCGTGGACATTGGCGTAATCGCCCTCGGTGTAATTATAGATCGGCATGTAGATGAGCTCGCGGCCCTCGCGCGCGATGACCGTGTCATAAAGCTCCTCCCTCACGCTGACCCCGCGCGCCTGCGCCCGTGCGCCGATGGAGCGGTCGAGCGGCTGCTCGTAATCTGGATCATCGGACAGGGTGAACAGCTTGCCGGCCACGAATTCCATGTTCTCGATCAACAGGTCGGCGATGGGCGGCACGGATGAGCCGGGGCCGGCGAGTTTGTCAGACGTTTGGCTCAGGAGCTCGGCCTTGAACTCGGGTTTCGCCATTTCGCGCACGCGCGCGTCCAGCGGCAGATGGGCGATGGCCTTGTAGGCGGGATAGCCCATGAATGGGTGGAAGGTGCATTGCAGCCCCAGAAACACGCCGATGGCGCGCGGGGCGACCTGGGCGCGCACGGTGAAGCCTTCAGCGTCCAGCGCTTCGAGGCCATCGAGGATCTGGCGCCACTGGCCGGGGGCGAAATCGCGCTGCATCACCGAGATGGAGAAGGGGCGCCCGCCCGCCGCCTTCACATAGGATTCGATCACCGACCATTCGGCGGGAAAGCGTTCCAGATCGCGCTGAAGATCGAAATCCGACACCGCCTGGATTACGCCGTGATCGCGCCCTTTGAAGGCGCTGGCGATGCCGGCCAGCTCCCTGGCCGTGGCTTCAGAGGCCGGGGTCCATTCGCCATCGGCGGTGCGGTGCAGGTCTGACCGCCCGGTGGAGAACCCGATGGCGCCCGCATCCAGCGCCTCGGCCACCAGATCGCGCATGCGCGCAATTTCGTCTTCGCTGGCCTGGGCGTCGAAGCTCGCGCGCTCGTTCATGACATAGACGCGCAAGGGATCGTGGCCGACCATGGCGGCGATATCCATGGTGCGCGGCGTGGCGTCCAGCGCGTCCATATAGTCGGGGAAGCTCTCCCAGTTCCACGACAGGCCCTCGGCCAGCGCCGTGCCGGGGATATCCTCCACCCCCTCCATCAGCCGGATCAGCCGGTCATGATCGCTGGCGCGCACCGGCGCGAACCCGACCCCGCAATTGCCCATAACCGCCGTGGTCACGCCGTGGCGGATGGACGGCTCCAGCCGGTCATCCCAGGTGGCCTGGCCGTCATAATGGGTGTGGGCGTCGATAAAGCCCGGCGTGACGATGCAGCCCGCCGCATCAATCGTCTCGCGCGCCTCGCCGGGCGCGTCGCCGACCGCCGCGATGCGTCCGTTTCGGATGGCGATGTCGCCGGTGAACGGGGCGCCGCCCGAGCCGTCATAAATCAGACCGCCGGTGATTTTCAGATCATAGCTCATGGAGTGCTCCTCATTCTGCAGGCTCCGCTTTCGCCGCCGGCCAGCGTGCATCGTAGAGACGGAAGGCGCTGGCCAGGCCCAGCCCCGCGAACAAATGCCAGATCGACCACAGGCCGACCACCGCCGCCGCGCCGCCCAGCCCGTCAAATTGCGACAGCAGGATCACCAGGCCCAGCCCGGCGTTTTGTATGCCCACCTCGAACGTCAGTGAGCGCCGGCGCGGCGCATTGAAGCACAATAGCCGTCCCGCCGCCGCGCCGGTGAGGAAGGCGAGGCCGTTATGGAGGATGACGACCCCCAGCACCGCGCCTGCCGTCGCTGTCAGCAGCGCCCAGTTGGCCGCCAGCCCGCCAAACACCATGGACAGAATGCCCAGCAGCGCCGCGATCATCAAAACCGGCCGGATGCGGGCGGCTGTGGCGGGAAACCGGAAGGCGAACGCCATGCCCAGCGCCAGCGGGATCGCCAGGATCAGCGTGGTCTGGATCACAAAGGCCACAGGGCTCACCGCGATCTCGTTCACCAGGATGGCGGTGGGCGCGTAAAGGCTGGTCCAGAACAGGATGGAGACGGGAGTGAGCAGGGCGGCGGCCAGGCTCGACGTGCCGGTCAGCGCCACAGACAGGGCCGTGTCGCCGCGCCCCAGCTGGGTGAAGAAGTTTGACACATTGCCGCCGGGGCAGCACGCCACCACGATCATCCCCAGCGCGATGGAGGGTGCGGGGTTGATCAGATAGATCAGCCCCAGCGTCATCAGCGGCAGGGCCAGCATCTGCGCCGCCGCCGCGCCGGCGAATTTGCCCGGCTGGGCTTTGAGGAACAGAAAATCGCGCGGCCGCAGGCTCAGCGCGACCGAAAACATGATCACCGCCAGGATTAAAGGCAGGATCCAGTCACCGCCCGGCGCCAGCTCGATGCGCGCAGAGTCCAGCGCAGCGGCGTCCATGATCATCTCCTCCCGAGCGCTCCTCCCGCATCTGACGGCGGGTCTGTGAACACTGTTCGCTTTCCACCATGACCGGGCGAGGCAGGGTTTGTCGAGGGGGCTCGGCGGCGCGCCCGACCGGCAGGCAAGTTGGCAGGCTTGCGCGCGCGAAGCGATATCTGCACCATGTGTACAGAGCTAAATCCTTGAAAGGACGTTATAATGTTACGTTATGTGGGGGTGGCCGGCGCCAGTCTGATCTGGCTTGCGGCCTGTGGAGAACCGGCGGCGGAGCGGGTTACGGACGCGTCTGACATGTCTGAGTCCGAAGTGACGGTGGAGACGGTGGGGACAGAGCCCGAAGCGGCCCCTGACGGTGAATGGCCATTCCATCAGGACACGAGCCCGGAGATGACCGAGGCTGATTTCGCCTATCGTATCTCGACCCTGGCCGATGACCGCTTCATGGGCCGCGCGCCCGGTCACGAGATCGGCGAAACAGCCGCCGACTGGATCGCCGAAGAAATGCGCCGCATGGGGCTGGAGCCTGCGGGCGAGGATGGCGGCTGGTTCCAGAACGTGCCGCTGATCGAGTCCACGCTGGACGAGGCCGTGTCCGATCTCGACATCACCATGAATGGCGAGCCCATGGGCCTGCGCATGGGTCAGGACGTGGTGTTCTGGACCCAGCAGCCGGTGGACTCGGTGGCCATCGACCCGTCCGACATGGTGTTCGTGGGCTATGGCGTGGTGGCGCCGGAATTTGGCTGGAACGACTATGCCGGGCTCGATGTCACCGGCAAAACGGTGGTGATCCTGGTCAATGATCCTGGCTATGCCCGGCCCGACAGCGGTTTGTTCAACGGCTCGGCCATGACCTATTACGGGCGCTGGACCTACAAATATGAAGAGGCCGCCCGCCAGGGCGCCGCCGGGGCGATCATCGTCCACCAGACCGAACCGGCCAGCTATGGCTGGGCGACGGTGCGCAATTCCTGGTCCGGCCCGCAATTCATCCTCGCCTCCGCCGCTGACGAGCCCTTCGTGGACGTGGAAGGGTGGATCCAGCTGGAGATCGCCGAGCAATTGTTCGAGGCTGCAGGCTTGAACTTCGCCGAGCTTGCAGAGGCCGCCGCCGAGCCGGGCTTCACGCCCGTGCTGCTGGACGGCGCGCAAATGACCGCCTCGCTGCAGAACGATTTGCGCACGCTCAGCTCGCGCAATGTCGCCGGACGGGTCCGGGGGTCAGAGCGCCCGGACGAGCACGTGCTGTTCATGGCCCACTGGGACCATCTGGGCGAGCGGCTGAACTTCGCCAGCGATGACAACATCTATAATGGCGCGGTGGATAATGCGTCCGGCACCGCCTTCATCCTGGAGCTGGCGGAAGCCTTCGCGGCGGAAGAAGCGCCGGCCCGCTCGCTGATCTTCGTGGCGGTCACCGCTGAGGAGCAGGGGCTTCTGGGCTCGGACTATTACGCCCAGAACCCGCTCGTGCCGCTGAACCAGACCGTCGGGGGCTTCAATTTTGACGCCATCCTGCCCGTGGGCGAGACTGAAAACGTGGTCGTGATCGGTTATGGCGCGTCGCAGATGGAGGACATGCTGCGCGAGGAAGCGGAGGCGCGCGGCCGGTATCTCAGCCCCGACCCGACGCCGGAAGCGGGCTTCTTCTACCGCTCCGACCATGTCTCCATGGCGCGCCGGGGCGTGCCCATGCTCTACGCCAAGGGCGGCAATGTGCATGTGGAGTTTGGCGAGGCGCACGGCGCGGCCATCGCCAACGCCTACCGCACGCGGGACTACCACCAGCCGTCCGACGAATTTGACGACAGCTGGGATCTCGCCGGCTTCGTCCAGGACGGGGAGCTGTTCTACGCCCTGTCGCGGCGCCTGGCCGAATCCGACGAATGGCCCAACTGGTATGAAGGCAACGAGTTCCGCGGCCTTCGCGACGCCATGATGGAGTAGGCGCACATTTGCGTGCATGAAAAGGCCGGGCGGAGAAGCCTCCGCCCGGCTTTTTTTGTGTCTGGTGACCGGCCTGCCTGTTCAGATCAGAACGGCTTCACCGCCGCGAAGAAGCACGTCGCCGCGATCAGCACCCAGTAGACATAGGCCACGCCCCGGCCGATCGCGATGGAGCGGTTGAGCTTGGCCTCCACGGCGGCGTCCGGGCCCGCGGCCAGGATGCGGAACTTGTCCTGCCACTCATGCATCACCCAGCGCAGGATCACGCCAATGACCAACGCCAGCCCATAGGTCAGCACCTTGGCTGCGTACCAGCCCTGGCCGGCGCCAGCCTCGAACGGCCCCAGTCCCATGAAGGAGGTGATGGCGGTGATGATCAGGGTGGGGATCAGCACATAGCGGGTGCAGTCCTCGATGAAGTTGAGCGT
>JAIUMW010000234.1 GCA_022565365.1 Oceanicaulis sp. | reverse complement strand
GGGCTGAGGAAGCGCCGTTCCGCGCCAAGGGCGCGGGCTTCATGATCGACGAGGCCAAGATGGCGCTGACAGACGGCGGCGTGGTCAGCCACTGCCTGCCCATGCGGCGCAATGTGAAGATCGCCGACGCCGTGGTGGACAGCCCGGCCTTCCTGGGGATTGAAGAGGCGGAAAACCGCCTGCACGTGCAGAAGGCGCTGATGGAGCGCATGATCGAGGAGCGATGAGGCGCGCCGTCAGTTCCAGCGCCCGTTTCCACATCTGCCTTCCAGTCCGGATTATCCGCCCATGACCCGTGAATCCGCCCAAGCTCCCGCCCAGCCCGCGCCGGTGCGCGCGGCCATCGTGCAGCTATTGTCGAACATGCGCGACGGCAAGGAGATCCGCGAATACCTCACCCGTTTTTCCGCCCTGGATCAGGAGCGCTTCGCCGTCATCAAGGTGGGCGGGGCGATCATCGAGGAGGATCTGGACGCCCTGGCCGGCGCGCTGGCCTTCCTGCAATCGGTGGGACTGGCGCCCATCGTGGTCCATGGCGGCGGACCGCAGCTCAACGCCACGCTGGAAGCGGCGGGCTTTCCCGAAGAGCGCGTCGAGGGCCTGCGCATCACCCCGCCAGCGGCCATGGGCGTGGTGCGCGACACGCTGACGGCGGTGAATCTCAAACTTGTCCAGGCCGTGCGCGACCATGGCGGGCGGGCGGCGGCCATTCCGTCTGGCGTGTTCGAGGCTGAACTGATCGACGAGGACCGGCTCGGCCGGGTGGGATCGCCCACGCGCGTGCGTCTGGAGCTGGTCGCGGCGGCCGCGCGCGCCGGACAGGCGCCGATCCTGGGCTGCCTGGGCGATACGTCGGACGGGCGGCTGGTGAACGTCAATGCCGACAGCGCGGTGCGCGCGCTGGTCCATGAGCTGCAGCCCTACAAGATCGTCTTCCTCACCGGCACCGGCGCGCTGCTGGATGCGGGCGGGACGCCGATTTCTGCGATCAACCTGGCCACCGACCATGATGACCTGATGGCGTCCGGCTGGGTGACGGGCGGCATGCGGCTGAAGCTGCAGGAGATCAAGCGCCTGCTCGATGATCTGCCGCTGACCAGCTCGGGGGCGATCACCCGTCCCGGCGAGCTCGCCAAGGAGCTGTTCACCCATGCCGGCGCCGGCACGCTGGTGCGCAAGGGCGAGCGCATGCTGGAGCTGACCTCGCGCGATGAGATCGACCGCGAGCGCATGGCCCGCCTCATCGAAAGCTCGTTCGGGCGCAAGCCGGTGGCGGGCTATTTCGACCGGCTGGATTTCGAGCGCACATTTGTGACCGAACAATACCGCGCCGCGGCGATCACGGCGCGCCTTGATGATGCGGTCTATCTCGACAAGTTCGCCGTGCTGGACGAGGCGCGCGGAGAGGGCCTGGGCGGCGCGGTGTGGAAGCGGCTGATCGCCCACGCGCCGCGCCTCTACTGGCGCTCGCGCAGCGATAATCCGGTCAACGAGTTCTACTTCTCCACCTGCCACGGCGCGGTGAAGCAAGGGCGCTGGACCGTGTTCTGGCGCGGCGAAAGCGATCTCACGCGCATTCCGGCCATGGTGGAGCGCATCGCCGCCCTGCCGCCGACGCTGGAGGAAGCATGAAGACCGTCGGCCTGATCGGCGCGCGCGGCCATACCGGGCGCGAGCTGATCGCGCTCATCGCGCGGCGTGATGACATGCGCCTGAGCTACGCCGTCTCACGCGCCATGGCCGGAACGCCGGTGCGCGATCTCGCCCCGGAGGCGCCGCAAGATCTGACATTCGAGGCGCTGGACCCGGAATCCTGCGCGGCGCGCGGCGCGGACGCGGTGATCCTGGCCATGCCCAACGGGCAGGCGGATTCTTATGTGGCCGCCTTCGAGGCGCACGCGCCGGACACGGTGCTGGTGGACCTCTCCGCCGACTACCGCTTTGACCATGCCTGGGTTTACGGCCTGCCGGAGATTTATGGCCGCGCGGCGCTGAAAGGCGCCCGGCGCATCTCCAACCCCGGCTGCTACGCCACGGCGGGCCAGCTCTGCGTGGCGCCGGTGCGGGCGTTCCTATCCGGTCCGGCGCACCTGTTTGGCGTGTCGGGCTATTCGGGCGCCGGGACCACGCCCAGCCGCAAGAATGATCTTGAGGCGCTCAAAGACAATCTCATGCCCTACATGCTCGCAGGCCATGTCCATGAGCGCGAGATGAGCCGGCATCTGGGCCGCGACGTGCGCTTCAGCCCCCATGTGGCGGCTTTCTTCCGGGGCATCGTGATGACCGCCCAGCTGGAGTTCGCGGCCCCGGTGACAGAGGCCGATCTGCGCGCCGCCTATGCGGGCGCCTATGAAAACGAGCCGCTCATCCGCCTCACCGACGCCATCCCCGAAATCACCGACGGCGCCAACAATCCCGGCGCCGTGCTGGGCGGGCTGACGGTGTCAGACGATGGATGCCGGGCCGTGATCGTGTGCGCGCTGGACAACCTCCTCAAAGGCGCCGCGGTGCAGGCGATGCAGAACCTGGCCCTGGCGCTGGACCTGCCGGAGTTTGACGGGCTGGGGGTGTGATCCGGCCTCGGATCAGCTGGCAGGCGCCGTGTTGGACTTGGCGGGTTTTGCAGTCCGTGACTTGGGCGCCCCGCTTTTCGCCACGAGCTGACCGGCCTCCACTTACGGGCTGAAAATCGAGAATGGGGTGGCGGCCGTCCGTTTGTCGGGATACGGGTCCGGGTAGCGGACATTCGGCTCAGGCTGGTCTGGTGCGCAGCCGACCCTCGTAGTCGCGCTTGCCAAGCGGCACGCCGTGTGAGCGCAGGATGTCGTAGGCGGTGACAGCGTGGAAGTGGAAATTCGGCATTGAGAACGACAGAAGGAAGGTCTCGGAGGTAAAGGCCAGGATCCGCGGGTCCCACGGTGTCCAGGCATCCTCCTCGTCGAGCGGTCTGTGAAGCTCTATGTTCAGCTCCTTGCCGGACCAACTGTTGACCTCGTCGGGAGTGAACCCCTCCAGCGCCGTTTCTGCCTTGCCGACCATCGCCTGCAGGTCGCTGAAACGAACAGGTCCGACCAAGGCGGGAGGAGTGAACGCGCCGGTCTTGAGAGCCTCGATTCCCCACACGGAATGATGGCACGCCGCTTCGACTTGAAAATGAAGAGGCGCCATATCGGCAAAGAGACGCGCGTTCACAAAGTCGTCGGGATCAGTGCCCGCTTCCGCGCAATGCGTCGCTGCACGATCGAGGAAGGCTCCGATGGCCCTCACAGTCTGCAGAAAGGTTAGCACACTGAGATCGTAGAGTGATATCGCCACCAACTCTCCTTCACTTGGAGCAGCTTGTACTTCCGCTTCTAAGGGTGTGGCCGAACGGCGGCAAGGGCAAGAACGGGGTCGGAAGCCGAGATTCAAACTGAGACACTAGCAAAGTTTCCGCCCTGACCGGGGCGTTGCAGCGGAAAATGCGCGTACCCTGCGGCGCGGTGACGCCCTTGTGACGGCAAGCGGTCGACGCCACATGCGGCGCGGCGTATGAGGAGGGCGGACCTTGTTTTTTCGCTCCTTACCCATGGAGGCGTACCGCCCATGACCTTCAAGACCCTCACAGATCAGCTTTCGGTCAGCGCGCAGATCTCGCCCGCGGCCGTGGCCGAGGCGGCCAAGGCCGGGTATTCGGTCATCATCGCCAACCGCCCGGACGGCGAAGACCCCGGCCAGCCCGACGCCGCCACCATGCGCGCAGCCGCCGAAGCGGCGGGGCTGAGCTATGTGCATATCCCGGTGTCAGGCGGGCAGTTTCCGCCTGACGCGGTGGCGGCGTTCAAGGAGGCCTCGGCCAAGGGCAAGACGCTCGCCTATTGCCGCACCGGCACGCGCTGCACGGTGCTGTGGGCGATGGGCAAGCCGGAGGGGCTGAGCGCGGATGAAGTCATCTCCCGCGCCGCCAATGCCGGCTACGACATTTCCGGCCTGCGCAGCCATCTGGAAAGCTGAGGCGCCGCCATGCGCCTGTCGCGCTATCTGCCAATCCTCGACTGGGGCCGGCGCTATAAAGGCGAGACGCTGGCCAGCGATCTGACTGCGGCAGTGATCGTCACGATTATGCTGATCCCGCAATCGCTGGCCTATGCGCTGCTGGCGGGCCTGCCGCCCGAAGCCGGGCTCTACGCCTCCATCGCGCCGCTGGTCGCCTATGCCATCTTCGGCACCCGCCGGGCGCTGGCCGTGGGGCCGGTGGCGGTGGTGTCGCTGATGACGGCGGCCGCCATTGGGCAGATCGCCGATACCGGCACGATCGGCTACGCCACAGCGGCGGTGACGCTGGCCTTCCTGTCCGGCGTGATCCTGCTTCTGATGGGTGTGTTCCGGCTAGGCTTCCTGGCCAATTTCCTGTCCCACCCGGTGATTTCCGGCTTCATCACGGCGTCCGGCGTGATCATCGCGGCCAGCCAGCTGCGCCATATCCTGGGCGTATCAGGCGGCGGCCACACGCTGGTGGAAATCGTGTCGAGCCTTGCGGGATCAGTGACAGCGACCAACCCGTACACCCTGGCCGTGGGCGCTGCGTCGCTGGGCTTTTTGCTGTTCGTGCGTTCAGGGCTGAAACCGCTTCTCATGGCCATGCGCGTGCCGGAGAAGGCCGCCGGCATTGTCACGAAAATTGGCCCCGTGATCGCGGTGGCCGCCTCCATCGGCGCGGTGCTGGCGTTTGATCTCGGTGCGCGCGGCGTGGCGGTGGTGGGCGAGGTGCCGCAAGGGCGGACGCCCTTCACCCTGCCGAGCTTCGAGCTGGAGCTGGTTCAGCTCCTGCTGTCCTCGGCCATGCTGATCTCGGTGATCGGGTTTGTGGAATCGGTCTCGGTGGCCCAGACCCTGGCGGCCAAGAAACGCGAGCGC
>JAIUMW010000233.1 GCA_022565365.1 Oceanicaulis sp. | reverse complement strand
GGGGGGACGCTGCAGCACCCGGAGCCGGCTTGGCGCCGGATCCGGGTGCTGCTCTGATACGCAGCCGCAAATACGGATGAACTGATGAACACTCTGCCCGAAGGCGTCGCCATTCATGGCGCGATGCACCCCGGTTTCGACACGATCCTCACCCCAGACGCGCTCGCTCTGCTGGCCGATGTGCATCGGCGCTTTGACGCTGAGCGCCAGCGCCTGCTGGCCGAGCGCATCACGCGCCAGGCTCGCCTGGACGCCGGCGAGGAGCAGCTGGATTTCCCCGCCGACACCGCCGCGATCCGCGCCGGCGCCTGGACCGTCCCGCCCGCCCCGGCCGATCTGCAGGACCGGCGGGTCGAAATCACCGGGCCGGTGGACCGCAAGATGGTGATCAACGCCCTGAATGCGGACGTGAAATGCTTCATGGCCGATTTCGAGGACGCCTCCACGCCCAGCTGGACCAATATGATGGAGGGCCAGATCAATCTGCGCGACGCGGTCCATCGCACCATCGCCTTTACCGATGAGGCCAGCGGCAAGTCCTACAAGCTGAAAGACGATCCGGCTGTGCTGATCGTGCGCGCGCGCGGCCTGCACTTGGATGAAGCGCATGTGGCCGTCGAGGGCGCGCCGGTGGCCGGGGCCTTCTTCGATTTCGCGCTGTATCTGTTCCACAATCACGCCGAACTCGCCCGCCGCGGCACGGGGCCGTATTTCTACCTGCCCAAGCTGGAGACGCGCCATGAAGCACGCCTGTGGGCGCTGGTCATCCGCCATTGCGAGGCCGCACTGGGCCTGACGCCTGGAACCGTGCGCGTCACCGTGCTGATCGAGACCATCACGGCGGTGTTCGAGATGGACGAGATATTGTGGGAGCTGCGCCAGTCCATCACCGGTCTCAATGCCGGGCGCTGGGACTATATCTTCAGCTATATCAAGCGTCAGAAATCCGACGGTGGCCGCATCCTGCCCGATCGCGGTCAGGTGACCATGGCCGCGCCGTTCATGGCCGCTTACGCCAAACGCCTGATCGCGGTGTGTCACCGGCGCGGCGCCCACGCCATGGGCGGGATGAGCGCCTTCATCCCGGTCAAGGGCGATGACGCCGCGAATGAGGCCGCCATGGAGCGGGTCAAGACGGACAAGACGCGTGAAGCGGGTCTGGGGCATGACGGCGCCTGGGTGGCGCACCCGGCGCTGGCCCCGATCGCCAGGGCGGCGTTCGACGCGGTCATGCCCGGTCCCAACCAGATCTCCAAACAGGGCGAGCTCATTGAAGACCGCGACGCCCTGCTGACCCCGGTAGAGGGCACAATCACTGAAGCGGGCCTGGTGGGCAATGCCGACGTCGCCATCCGCTATATCGCGTCCTGGCTGCAGGGACGCGGCGCCGCGCCGATCCACAATCTGATGGAGGATGCGGCTACCGCAGAGATCAGCCGGGCCCAGCTGTGGCAATGGCGCGTGCATGGCGCGAAGACCGATGACGGTCAGGTGATCGACGCCGCGCGCGTCAGCGCCGTGATCGCGCGCGCAGCCGACGCGATCCGCGCCGAGCTTGGCGAGAACGCCTGGACCGCGGGGCGCTTTGGCGAGGCCCGCACAATCCTGCAGGATCTGGCGCTGGCCGACACGTTCGAGGAATTCCTCACCCTGCCCGCCTATGAAAAGATCAGGGACGTCTGAGCGCCCGCCGGACCGTTCGCAGGCTTCCCTCGCAGACAAATGAAAAAGGCCGGGTCCATCAGGACCCGGCCTTTCTCTTGGGCGCCTGTCCGGGCCTTGCGGCCCGGCTCAGGTCGATATGCCTACCACTCGGTGCGCAGGGTCACGCCCCAGGTGCGCGGAGCGCCCAGGAAGCCGCCGAACGTGCCTATCTGGCCGGCTGCGGCGCCGCTCTGCGCGAACTGGTCGAACGCGACCTGGACATAGGTCTCGTCGGTCAGGTTGCGGCCCCAGAGCTCCACATTCCAGCGCCCGTCCAGCGAGCCAAGGCCGAGGCGGCCATTGACCAGCGTGAAGGCGTCCTGCTCCTTGCCCGGCGCCAGGTCCGATCCGGTGTTGTACTCAGACACCCAGCGGGCATCCAGCGCGGCCAGGAACAACAGCGTGTCGGCGATTGGGCGGGTGTAGATCGCCTGGCCCGTCACGAAATGCTCCGGAGACAGGGAGATGGTCTGCCCCGCCAGATTGGCCGGAGTGTCCGGGGTGCTGCCGTACTCGGCGTTCACGTAGGCGTAGCCGCCCGAGATATCCAGGCCCTCGATCGGGGTCGCCCAGGTGAAGTCCACTTCCACACCGCGCGATTCGATCTCCGGGATGTTCTGAACCACGAAGGCCAGACCCGTGAACGTGTTCAGCTGGAAGTCGGTGACCTCCTGATAGAACGCGTTGGCGTTCAGCTGGAGCACATTGCCGAACAGCTGCGACTTGAAGCCGATCTCGTAGGAATCGATCGTTTCAGGCCGGAACGAGCTGTCGGAGTTGACGTAGGAGCCGCCGGCGATCGGGCCGTTGAACTCACGGTCCAGGTTGAAGCCACCCGCCTTGAAGCCGCGCGAGAAGCCCGCATACAGCATCATGTTGTCGTTGACGTCATAGGTCGCCCGCAGCGTGCCCGACACTTCCTCGTCGGTCCGCTCTCGGTCATAGCCGTTGGCGTCCAGACCGGTGCGCGCATACGGCAGGCAGATTAGCGGAATCAGAGGCTCCAGACCGGTGCCCGCCGCGCCAGCGAGCGGATCGGGACCGAACACGGTCTCAAGGAAGGCGCAGCCCGGCGTCGCGTTCGTCGAGAAGGTGGCGAACACGTCCTTGGTCTCGTTGGTATAACGCAGGCCGCCGGTGATCGCGAGCTGATCGGTGAGCTGGTAGGTGTTGTGGGTGAACAGCGCCCAGCTGCGCCCCGTTTGGTTATAGGTGTCCTGGTTCACGCCCGATCCGGCCGGCAGCGCCTGACCCGGCGCGAACAGAGGACCGCCCGCAACCGCGTTGAGCGTGTTGGAGATGAAGAACGGATCGGCCCCGTTCGACGCAGCCAGGCCCAGATATATCTCCCAGTCCGCGCCGAAGCGGATGGCGTCGTTCAGACGCAGATCTTCATGCGAGATGATGCCGCCGACCAGCCAGTCCAGATTGCCGGTCATGCCGGTCAGACGCACTTCCTGGTCGAAGCGGGTCAGGTCGGTGGAGTTGCCGTCGCCGCGATAGGCGATGTCAGCCGACGTGAAGTCGATGTCCTGGGTGCGCTGGTTGGTCCAGTTGCGCCAAGAGGTGATCGTGGTCAGCGTCCCGATCGGCAGCTCGAAATCGAACTCGGCCGAGAAGCCGTAATCGGTGACCTGCTGCTGATACTCGCGATTGGCGAAGGCGCGGCGCTGGTCCGGATCGGCCGGGCTCAGCACCTGGCCGCCCACCCCGCCGATCAGCGCGGCCGGATCCGGCGCCGTCTGCCACTGCACAGCCGAGCAGCAGAATTCGTTGCGGCGGGTGTAGTCGGCGATGAAACGGCCTTCCACCATGTCGCTGGGCACCCAAAGGGCCTGGCCGCGGAAGGTGTAGTAATCATTGGTTTCGGACTCGACCTCACGCGTGCCGCCCGGCTGACGCAGGGTCATGTTGGTGAAGCCGTCACGCTCGCCGACAGCCGCGAACAAGCGCAGCGCCAGCGTATCGCCACCGATCGGGCCGGTGAAGTGGCCCGAATACCGGCGATGATCGAAATTGCCGATATCAGCCTGAAGCGAACCGCCATATTCGAATTCCGGGGCGGCGGTCACGATGTTCAGAACGCCGGCGGACGTGTTCTTGCCGAACAGCGTGCCCTGGGGACCGCGCAACACTTCAATGCGCTCGATCTCGCCCAGATCGGAGAAACCGACCCCGTTGCGCGCCCGGAACACGCCGTCGATATAGACGCCAACCGAGCTCTCAAGGCCGAAATTGTCGCCCACCGTGCCGATGCCGCGAATACGCGCGGTCGTAATGGTTTCCGCCTGGGTCGAAGTGACCATCAGGCCCGGCGCGATGGAGATCAGGTCCTTGATGTCCTGAACGCCGGCGGCGCGAAGCTCCTGGGCCCCGTAAGCGCCCAGCGAGATCGGCACATCCTGAGCCGACTGCTCGCGCTGCTGCGCCGTGACGGTGACGACGTCGATGGTGCGGCGCTCGCCTTCAGGCGCGCCTGCGGTCTGGGCATAGGCGGCCCCCGACAGGGCGAGCGACGAGGCCGCTGCGAAAAGGGCGGCGCGGGTGAAGCGGATAGTCATGCTGGCTGGTCCTCCACGGTGTTAACGCCGCTTGGTTGTTGTTTGCGGCTGATCGAAGCATTGCTGCAGTGCAGCAAGCGCTTATACTCGCAGGGTGTCTGATTTGCGGTCAGAATAGAACCGCCGTTCGCAGTTGCGGCAAGGCTTACAGCCCTGCGCAGGCAGCAAGACAGACGCTTTTTGCAAAACTGTTGCATGCGCGACACGCTGCAGCTTGGCGCACGGCCCGGCCCGGATACGCGAAGGGCCCGGCTTCCGTTAAGGAAACCGGGCCCTTGCGTCCTCCCTGACCGGTCTTGGCCGGTTTCAGGTCATGGCGTCTTGTATCAGCGCCGCACGCGCAGCTCCAGCCCAATCACGCGGCCCTTGTTGAGCGCCGAGAATGTGCCGCCCAGCGGCGCCGGTCCGAGCATGGCCGGCAGCTGGGCGCCATCGCCAAACGCCACGCGCAGATTGGCCTCCGCCATCACGCCCATGGCCGTATTGTTGAACTCGCCCGGCTCATAAATGGAGAAATGGAAGCTGTCACGCGGGAGCAGTCCGCAGATCCCGGACCCGTTCACATGGTTCTGGCCCGGCGGTCCCCCGCCCCTGTTGTTGGCATACTGGCGGGGGGCCCCCCGCACGCAATCATCGTTGGGACCCCCGG
>JAIUMW010000232.1 GCA_022565365.1 Oceanicaulis sp. | reverse complement strand
TGCTCTATCGCCGCTAAATGCATCGTTGCTATTTGCTGGTTTATAATATTGGGCATTAGCTTTTGAAATATTAGAAATTGGGTTGTCAGCTCCAGTATTAGAAGTAGCAGGTTGCGCATCATACCACCAAACATTCCATTGACGTGAAGAACCCGTATTGTTAAAATACAAAGGATAATCATCTGCAACCTCTGAAAGGGTTGTGTTTACAGGACTCGACAACTCTCGCCAACCAGCAGTTGTGGTGGAGGTTAAAAACTGTTGAGCAAAAACTGTCCCTGGAACAGAAATACCCCCGCTTGTTAATAATTGAGCATAACCTGAGGAATTCGCGTATAAATTTACGCCAGCCAAAGAGTCTGTCATTGTGCTGTTATGATTAGCAAGCGTTCCTGAAATTTCAAGTGAGTTACCTGGCACTACTTCAACAATGCCATTGCTGGCAATTGTTAAATTGGTAAACTTTTCATCTATCTCATTTCGGAATGTAAACGTGCCATTGGCTATATCCAAATTAGCGGCCTCATCCATTTGGATGCGTTCCTCACCGGAAATAGTGCTACGTGTGAATAATGATCCCGCCTCGTTTCGTAGCAAACCAGCAACAGGAACGTCTAAGGCTCCAAAAAATGCTAAATTACCACCTAAGTGAACGTGCATATTGCCTTGCACTGAGGCATCACTCTGCGCTGTCACTAGGCTAGTGCAAGCGAAAAGTATTGCAATTAGTAATTGTAACTTCTGTTTCATTTGAATTATGTATTAACTATGGCTGATAGCTTTAAATTAAGAAATACGACAAGCTATATTTACGTATTAAACGTTTGACAAGACAATGTATAAAACCTACCATTCTTCTGTGGAATGGCAGGTTATTATCAAATCTACTACTTATTGCGCAATTATTCTTTTATACAACGCACCGAGCTGGCATGTGCACGTCTTGTGATAATCAAAGATGTATCATTGTTACCAATTTGCAACCGTCTTGCTGCTGGATCATTATTTCCGTCAGTGGCATCTGCAACAGTACTACTCCAATACAGACCGAAAACATTTACATTATAAAAATTACCAGTTCCATCAAATCTAGCTCCTCCAAGAGTTAACTTTAAGGACTCAAAAGCACCAGCCGCATTGTCTGTTGTAAAAGCAGCTCTTTCATCAGCTAATTCGGCAGAAGTTGGAATTCTAAAACCATCTGGGCAAGGATCGTTTGCTGTTTTAACGACAGCACCTGCGGGGCCTCCAGACAATTCATTAGCATTCCACCTAGTCGCATCTTGTGGAGTTAACCAATCAAAAGGGATCGCATTATTACTAATGAAGTTACTTCCTTCATTTCCAGAAGTAACAGGACCTGCAACAACCGTTGAAAAACGACTCTCATGCCCATCATTATTTCTACCCCATTGATATAAATTACCGTAGGCGTAGCAATCGGTTGTAGACCTTGCTTGAGTGTAAGCTCCTAAATTGCGATCCATCCAAATTTTTCCAGTATTAGAAACGAGCTCCCTTACTACAGTTTGTTCGCCAGGAATGTAGGGAGGAACAAAGGACCCGCTACAATCCGTAAGTGGGCCAGGAGGAATATCTATAGACCCTGGGCAACCACAAGCGCAAGAGTTATACCATCCAGAGCCATTAAACCACTCTAAGCAATTAATGTCTAGATTGTAGATGACCAATCCTTCAGCCACAGTACCAATAGCATTTCGCTGTTCGGTATTCATTCTTGGAGGAAGAAAACCCAAGGTTGTGGACTCTAGTTCTAGAACAGACGAGGCATCAATAGTAGTTGGATTATTTCCAATCTTGACTTGGGCGGTAGAAACAAAGGCACTAAGAATAAAGCACCAAATAAGTAAATAGGTATTTTTCATTATTGTTAGATTTTATTAGCCGCAAAATTAGTCTTAAGCAACATCGCTGCTTGTCGTATCTTGTTTTAAAAACATAGAAAATCATCGATTACCAAAAAAGGAAAACCGCGAAAAAATAAAGAGTCTATTTACAAGATAAGTATTCACACAAGGAAATTCCCGAGGAAACATTAAATAAGTGTAGCAACGAGAATTTATTTAACAAGTGTGGGCGTTAATGCGATAAAATTTTATTTGTTATCCAACAAAGTATATAACAGTAAAACATTTCTTAATGGTTCTTTCAATTGACACAAACGTGATTTACGCTGATTCTAGTCAATAAAAACAAAATGCCCTTTGATATTAAAATTTAATCATAAATTCAAGGGAAGGCAAATCTCAATGTAAAGCGTGTCTGGATTGGAATTTTTAAACGATATATTGCCTTTAAGTCTACTTAAAGAATTTGCAACTAACTCTAAACCTAAACTTCCATCTGTAGACTGATATTCATTTCTTTGAATTTGAGGCAATAGTTTAACGATTCGCATTTTATCTTCTTGCATACATTTATTAATTATCTGTAAATATATATATTTTTCATCATTTTCGCAAGAAATAGAAACTGTTGATGAATCCACCCCGTGTTTAATGGCGTTCTGAAGTAAATTACGAAAAAGAGTTGAAATCTCACTTGGAAAGGTTTTAATCACCGAAACCCCACAAAACACCTCAAAATTAATATCTCGTGCAGAGGCAAATTCCTTGTATGTCTTTAGCATCTCAGCAATTAATTGCTTCATATCAATTTGCTGAAGAGTAGGAGGCAACCCTTTGCGCAATCCTCTTCCCCATTCCATAATATTTTGCATTGTTGTTTGTATCGCATTTGTTGAATTGACAAAAGAGCTTTTAAATTCTCTGAATTCATCCGCTGATAATGTTTGTTTTGCTTCGTCGTATATTCTAGCGTATGTAACTAAAGCATTCATGCTCCCAGAAAGATCATGAGATACTATGTTAATGAGTCGTTCGCGATTTTCTGAAAGTCTCTTAGCTTTATGAGCTAACTTTTTGGACTGCCAAACCAAAAAGAGTAGTCCAACTAAAAATAGAACTACAACAGCAATAACAAGTACTAAAAACATTTGTCTATCTCTCTGCTTTTGAAGTACTATTTCCAATTCATTTAATTGCGTTCTATAAATTGCGGTCTCATACCTTTTGTCAGCTTGAACTCTTTTTTCACGCAATTTTAAATCAGTCAAATTCATGGTATATTTGATTCCTTCTTCTAAAAAAAGATATGCACTATCTAATTTTCCTAATTTTTTGTAAACACTGGCAATTTCTAGCGCTATATCTCGATTTGTTTCAGTAAAATAAATTACATCATTTCTAGGATACTTATCATAAGCATTATAAAAATAATACAATGCAGAGTCAAAAATGCCTAAATCCGAATAAAAAACACCAATATTGTACAAGTAAACAAGTTTATTTTTGTTGCTGTCGCTAATAAAGCTAGCAGCCTTTTTGGCCGCTTTCAAAGCCCTATCAATATCATTAAATATCATATAATAATGATAAGAAATCTGACTTAGCAACGTACTCACAAAATAATTTGGCCTTTCGAAATTAGTATACAAATAATATTCAACACTATCTAAGTAACTCATATCTAGAGATTCTTGAGTTAGTATTTTGTAATTTAGGAGGCTACTGAGTACGCGTAGTTTGGCCGTTTCCGAATTGGTTTGGCTCTCTAAAGAAAATATTTCCTTATATTTATCAACAATATATTGCTGAAGATTAATATCTATTTTACGTGTCAATGATGCATCATATAATATTCGATACAAAGTAAAAACTTGACCCTCAATATCATTAATTTCCTTAAAATATACATAGCTTTGTCTCAAAAGTGAATCGCTAAACCCGTCATCAAAGTCACGATAGGCATATGAAGCACAATAGTAGATTATGCCTTTATTTAATATAGATTGCTGTCCATCTATAAAATCAACCAAGCTATCAACTATGCCTAATTCATCAGCAAACCATATATTCTTTCCAAGCATGACAAGGAGTACACTATCAATGTTATTTGGAAGTGATTGATTACTGATTTTAAATATATCTCTGTCGAAAAACCCCTCACTTTTCATTTCATAATCAAGAAACTTCCTTGACTCATTTGCCGTTATTTGCAGAACCAATAAACTAAAGAATATAGGAAGGGCTCTCATTAACATAGAAAACGTGTTGGGTACCTTATGTTGATTTTATACTGGCATCAAATAATCCATACTGATTGGCTAATTGGTACAACTCTAACAAGTTATTTATTCTCAACTTTTCAAAAATCCTTGCCTTTTGCGTTGCAATTGTACTAGAGCCTAAATTCATTAAAGCAGAAATTTCTTTGATACCTTTCCCTGTCAAAAGCTGATTCAAAACCTCTAACTCTCTATTGCTTAAACTTTTAAATGGATTTTCAAATGTATTTGAGGAACTTAAATGTTGCAAGAGCGAGTTATTTGATAAAAACACATTGCCGCTCAACACTGTTTTTACTGCTAGTAGGATTTCTTGATCTCCAGCAATCTTACTGACAAACCCTTTTAATCCTAACCGCAAATATGGCAAAGCATAAACTTCTTCGTCGCAAGAACTATGAGCTAATATCCGCACATCTGGCCGTTTCGCAAGAATTTGGCTAGCTAAAGCTTGCGTATCAGTTTTAGGTAATAATATATCAAGAAAGATTAGGTCAAACGAGACATCTTTAATTCTTTCAACAACTCCTTTTCCAGAATTAAACTTTTCAATAGCATCAATTTCAAAGTTTTTACGTAACAAAAACTCAAGACCCAACGCAGTAACAGTGTGATCTTCAATAATTAAAAATCGTTTCATTCCCAATATTATTTCAGGCAAAATAAAACATCATCACTAAAAACCCTTATAATTTTTATAGAATTTCATCTAAATGTGGCTTCTGAAAAAACTGATAGATGTTTTTTTTTTCTATATATAAATTTAAGCTCTGTCTTATATTAAAATG
>JAIUMW010000231.1 GCA_022565365.1 Oceanicaulis sp. | reverse complement strand
GGCGCCTCACCCCACCCGACCCGGCGCTGCGCGCCGGCCCACCCTCCCCATCAAGGGGAGGGAAAAGAGCTAAACCCGCACCACCCCGTCCAGATACCGCCTGGCGGTTCCAACCAGCGTCACGCGGCCATTGCCGCCCACAGTCATCCCCAGCGCGCCGGGGCGGGGGCCGATCTGGCGGGCGGTGAGGGTGTGGCGGCCAAGGCGCTGCGCCCAGTAAGGGGCGAGGGTGGCGTGGGCCGAGCCGGTGACGGGGTCTTCGTCGACGCCGCTGGCGGGGGCGAAGAAGCGCGAGACGACATCGGCGCTTTGGCCCGGCGCGGCGGCGATGACATTGATGCCGGCGGTTTTGAGTGCGCTGATGTCGGGGCGAAGGCCCGCCACCGTCTTTTCATCTGAATAGACCAGCATCTGGTAGCGCGCGCCGTGGACGCGGTCGATGTCGAAGGCGGCGGCCGGCGCGCCGGCGCCCAGCGCGGCGACGGCCTCGGTGGATGCGTCGGCGGGTTTGTACCCAATCACCGGCAGATCCATGGCGTAGCGGTCCGGGCCCGCGCGGGTGACGCTCAGAATGCCTGACCGGGTTTCGAACCGCGCGGTATCCACCGCCACATGGCCCTCTTCAAACAGCCAGACGGCGCTGGCCATGGTGGCGTGGCCGCACAGATCCACCTCAACGCCCGGCGTGAACCAGCGCAGGCGCCAGCTATCCGCCTCGCCCGAGGCTTCGAGAAAGGCGGTTTCGGACAGATTGTTTGACGAGGCGATGCCGAGCCGGTCGGCATCGCTCATCGGCGCGGTCAGCACCATCACGCCGGCCGGATTGCCGGTATGGGGCGCATCCCCGTCGGGGAAGGCGTGCAGCTCGGCGTAAGGCAGGCTGATCATGCGCCGCCTGCGCCGGTATCTACCCGGCCGGCGTCTGCGGGCACGGGCGCGGTGACGAGCGCGGCGAGCCAGTCGGCCACTTCCTGCGGGCGGCGCTCGCGGGCGGTGCGCCACTCGGCGGCGTCGGCGCGGTTGACCACCTCACCATCCGCGGTGACCACCACCACAGTGGGATAGCCGGTCAGGCCCTCATCATAGCCAAATCGGGCGATGGCGTCGGCATTGAGCTCGCCGGTGCGCTCGGCGTCGATCTTCACAACCTCGAAATGGGCGTCCACGAATTCGGCGAGCGCAGGGATGGTCAGCATGCCGCCAAAGATGCGGCAATCGGGGCACCAGTCCCCGCCAAAGATCGCCAGCACGCGCGTGTCCTGGCGCGCGGCGGCGGCAAACGCGGCGTCCAGCGCGGCCATGGCCGGGGGCGCTTCGGCGTAGGCGTTGTCCAGCGTTTCGAACGCGATGTCGTCGGGGATGGCGGGCGCGTTGATGGCGGTCTCTCCGGTGTCTCGGCTGCAGGCGGCCAGAATCAGGGTGGCGGCGATCAGGACGGGCAGGGCAAGGCGCATGACACGGTCTCCGGAGCGGCGCCGGTGGCGGCGCCTATGCCCTTCGACCTAGACGGCGCACCACAGCAGACAAGCCGAGCCGCCCTCCCCCGCCATTTAGCAAACCTCAATGATCGCCCTCCCTGGAGCATTTGGACCGGGTTTGCCGGATTGGAGTGGAGCGGGCCTGTCTCTTCTCCCTCCCCCACCGGGGGAGGGCCGGGGTGGGGGGCATGCAGCTTCAGCCTCCTGCACGTCACCGGTCACCGCCGCACACCCCACCACAACCCTCCCCTCAAGGTGAGTGAGGAAGCGCTCAATGCTCAAATTCGATTGCCCGGCCTCGAGGGGAGGGAGTAAGCGCTCAAACCTCATCGATCACCCCTCCCTAGAGCGCCGCGTCGCTCTGGCCGGGATCGGCTTTCAGGCGCAGGCGGGTGATCTGGTTGCGCTTGCGTTCGAGGATTTCAAACTGCACGCCGTGGAAGCGGAAGACCTGACCGGTCTCCGGGATGGTTTGGGATTCGTGGATCACCAGGCCGGCGATGGTCACCGCCTCCTCATTGGGCAGGTCCCAGTCCAGCGCGCGGTTGACGTCGCGGATCGGTGTGTCGCCGTCGACCAGCACGAACCCGTCCGCGGTGGGCGTCACGCCCGCCGGGGTGACGTCATGTTCGTCCTCGATCTCGCCGACGATCTCTTCCAGAATGTCTTCCAGCGTGACCACCCCCATCAGGGCGCCATACTCGTCCACCACCAGCGCGAAATGCTCGCGCTTGGTGCGGAAGGCCGACAGCTGGTCGTGCACCCGCGTGGTTTCGGGCACAAACCAGGCCTCGCGCATGATCTCGCGAATATCCAGACCATCCGGGTCGCCGCCCGCCAGCCGCAGGGCGCGCGCCAGATCGCGGACATGCAGCACGCCGCCGATATTCTCGGTGTCGCCCTGATAGAGCGGCAGGCGGGTGTGGGGGCTGTGCAGGGCGGTCTCGACGATGTCATTATTGGGCGCATCGAAATCGAGCATGATCAAATTCTTGCGGTGGACCATGATGTCCACCACGCTCAAATCGCCCAGATCCAGAACGCCGCCCAGCATGTCGCGGTCGGATTTGACCAGCGAGGCTTCCTGGTGGTGCAGGTCGATCTGGCCTCTGATTTCCTCGCGCGCCGACAGGACCGGCCCCTCCACCCGCGCGCCCATCAGGCGCAGCGTGGTGCGCACCACCGCTTGCACCGCCGCGACGACGGGCGCGAACACCATAACGAAGAAGCGCAGCGGCAGCGACACCACCAGCGCCATCCGGGCCGGGTTGGACAGGGCGTAGGTCTTGGGCAGCACCTCGGCGAAGATCAGCACCAGAAGCGTCATCACCAGCGTCGCCACCGGCACCCCGGCATCGCCAAACAGGGTGAGGAAGACCGCCGCGGCGATGGAGGAGGCCAGGATATTGACCAGATTATTGCCCAGAAGGATCGCGCCGATCAGGCTTTCGCGGTCGGCGATCAGCCGGTTCACGCGCGCCGCGCGGTGATCCTTCTCCTTCTCAAGCGTGAGCATGCGCGCCCGCGAGGTGGCGGTCAGCGCGGTTTCCGAACCGGAGAAAAAGGCCGAGCAGGCGAGCAGGAAGACGATGACGAGGCCCGCCCAGATCATCCAGGGTTCCAGTGTAATCGTCACCTTCCACTCTCCTCGCGCAGGAAGCGCTCCAGATCATCCCGGTCCGCGCCGGGCCAGATATACGCTTCACCCACGCCGCGCGCGAGCACCAGCGTAATCGCGCCGCCGGTATTCTTCTTGTCCGATCCCATGCGCGCCACCAGACGGGCGGCGTCAAACGGCCCGCCGGGCAGGTCCGCGATGCGCACAGGCAGGCCGGTTGCGGCGATATGGGCCTCAGCACGATCCGCGTCGCCTTGAGGGCACACACCCAGCCGCACCGAATAGCGCATCGCCAGAATGAGGCCCGCCGCCACCGCTTCGCCGTGGATCAGCGCGCCTTTTTTCGCTTCCGCCTCAAAGGCATGGGCGAAGGTGTGGCCGAGATTGAGCAGGGCGCGGGCGCCGCGCTCATGCTCGTCACCGGCCACGATACGCGCCTTGAAGGCGACGGCGCCGGCGATGGCCTGCGTCAACGCATCGCCCTCCAGCGCTTTGGGCCCCAGCGCTTCGAGGCGCTCAAACAGGGCGCGGTCGGCGATCAGCCCGGCCTTGACGATTTCGGCATAGCCCGCGCGCAGTTCGCGATCCGGCAGCGTGGCCAGAAATCCGGTATCGGCAAGCACCAGCGATGGCTGATGAAACGCGCCAGCGAGATTCTTGCCCTGGCTTGTGTTGATCCCGGTCTTGCCGCCCACCGAGCTGTCCACCTGGGCCAGCAAGGTGGTGGGGATTTGCACGAAATTGCAGCCGCGCTTCATCACTGAGGCCGCAAACCCGGCCAGATCGCCCAATGTGCCGCCGCCAAAGGCGATCAGCGCCTCGCCGCGCTCCATGCCCTGATCGAGCATCCAGTCAACCAGCGATTGAAGGCCCGCCCAGCTCTTGGCCCCCTCCCCGCCCTCAATGGCGTGAATGACCGGCGTCAGACCGGCGCCCTTGAGCACGCTTTCCAGCCGCGCGCGATGCAGGTTCAGCGCCGCCGCGTCCGCCGCGATCAGGGCGCGGCCGCGCGGGCAGAGTGTCGCCAGTTCATCCGCGCCCGCCTCCAGCGCGCCGCCGCCGATCAGCACGTCATAGCTGCGCGCGCCCAGATCGACTGTGACGGTCTGGAGGGTCATGAGCCCGCCGTCTCCATCCAGCCCGTCAGCGCCTCGACCACGCGCTGGGTGGTGGCGTCATGGGAGCCTGCGGCGCTGTCCACGATGATATCAGCCTGGCCATAGGCGGGCGCGCGCGCCTCGATCAGCCGGGCCATCACCTCGCGCGGGTCTTCGGTGTCCAGCAAGGGCCGCGCGCCCGGGCGCCGGCCCACCCGCTCCATCAGCGTGTCGAGATCGGCGCGCAGCCAGATCGATACCGCGCAGGATTTCACCACCTCGCGCACAGCCTCCTGCACGAAGGCGCCGCCGCCCAGCGCCAGCACCATGGGTTTGGGCGATTCCAGAATCCGCGCGATCACCCGGCGTTCGCCGTCACGGAAGGCGGCCTCGCCGAAATCGGCGAAGATCTCAGGAATGGGACGGCCCGCCGAGCGCTCGATCTCTTCGTCGGCGTCCACGAAAGGGCGGTTGAGGCGCGAGGCCAGCCGGCGTCCGACCGTGGTCTTGCCCACGCCCATCAGTCCGACCAGCACGACGGGGCGCGCAAGGTCGCGCAGGGGATCGGCATGGGTCATGGACTGTCTATACGCCAGCGCGCCCCGGCGCCGCAATCGGCGCCCCTGTCTGGAAAACGCCCCAATCTCCTGCTTTATAGTCAATTGTGAATTTTCGCGATGGAGGCGGCGAGCTATGAGGGGTTTTCTGGTGGGTCTGGCGGCATTGGTGCTGATCGGCGGGGGCGGGTTCGCCGCCCTG
>JAIUMW010000230.1 GCA_022565365.1 Oceanicaulis sp. | reverse complement strand
GTGTCGGCCACCTCCTTGGCGCTGACCAGGCCCAGATCGGGGCGGCCCAGCTGGGTGTAGGCGATGGAGGCGCCCGACAGATACGCCGCCTCGAACCCGGCCTCGGCGACCATCAGCGCGCTCAGCGCGTCATACACGCCCGGCGCCAGTACGGCGGGTCCGTCAGCGGCGAGGCGGGATTTGAGGTCAGTCATGTGAGGCTCCCTGGGGCCGCGGCGGATGGGCGGCGGCGCCCGGCTTGGCGAAGCGGGCTGTCAGGCTGGCCATCAGCCCGCCCCGCTCGATCATGGTCATGAGGTGGGGCGGCAAAGCGGGCACAGGCCAGGTCTTGCCGGTCGCCAGATTGCTCAGGCGCCCGGCGGCCAGATCCAGGCGCAGCTGGTCGCCGGGATGGATGCGCCCGGCCGGGTCGAACTGGATGGCGGGCAGGCCGATATTCATGCAATTGCGGTAAAAGATCCGCGCAAAACTCTTCGCAATCACCGCCGAAACGCCCAGCGTTTTCAGCGAGATCGCCGCCTGCTCCCGGCTCGATCCGATGCCGAGGTCCGCGCCCGCCACCAGCATGTCGCCGGGCTTGATATGGGCTGCAAAATGCGGATCCACGGCCTCCAGCGTATGTTTGGCGAGCTCGGCCGGGCTTTTCTTCATGGCGTAGCCCGGGGCGAGGAGATCGGTGTCGATCCCGTCGCCAAACACCCAGGCCCGGCCCTCGCGCGCGCTCATGCCACCGCCCTCCGGTCCTTGAGGAAGGGGCGCGGATCGGCGATCCGGCCCTCCAGCGCACTGGCCGCCACGGTGTAGGGCGAGCCCAGATACACCGACGCATCCTTGTGGCCCATGCGGCCCTTGAAATTCCGGTTGGTGGAGGAGATGCACACCTCTCCCGCCGCCAGCAGCCCGGCGCCCAGCCCCGCACACGCGCCGCAGCCTGAAGCCAGCACAACCGCCCCCGCCTCCACCAGCGCCTCCAGCGTGCCGTCTCTGGCCGCCGCCGCGGTGACCCTGGACGAGGCCGGCGCCACCAGCAGGCGCACGCCGGGGGCGATTCGGCGGCCCTTCAGCACCGCGGCCGCCATGCGCAGATCGCTCAGCTTCGCCCCCACACAGGCGCCGATATAGGCCTGATCAATCCGCGCCCCGGCATGGACGCCCACATCGGCGCTATTGGCCGGCGAATGCGGCGCGGCGACCTGGGGGCTCAGGGCGGAGGCGTCCAGATTGAAGACCTTTGCGTAGGCCGCATCCGGGTCGGAGCGCCAGCGCTGGATCGCCTCATCTTCCACCACGCCGCCATGGGCGCGGATATGGGCGAGGGTGGTTTCATCCGGCGCGATCAGCCCGGTCTCGGCGCCCAGCTCCGCAGCCATGTTGGACAGGACCGTGCGGCCCTCCATGTCCATGGCGTCCACGCACGGCCCGCCATATTCGATGACCTTGAAATGATGGCCCATGCCCAGATCCCGGCACAGGGCGAGCATGATGTCCTTGGCCGTCACGCCATCGCCAAGGGCGCCGCTGATGTTCACCCGGATGGTTTCAGGGACCACAGTCCAGGTCTCGCCGGTCGCCACGATGGCGGTCATGTCGGTGGCGCCGAACCCGGCGGCATAGGCGCCGAACGCGCCGGCATTGGTGGTGTGGCTGTCGCCGCCGGCAATCACCATGCCCGGCTTCACATGCCCGTTCTCGGGCAGGATGACATGGCAGATGCCCTTCATGTCGTAGAAGTTCTTCACGCCGTAATCGCGCGCGAATGTGCGCGTCACCTGCAGGATGGCGGCGGATTCGGCGTCCACGGCGGGCACGTAGTGATCAGACACGATCACCACCCGGTCCGGGTCCCACAAACCCGTCCCCAGCGCCTCCAGCCGCGCCTGCCAGCGCCGGGGCCCGGACGAATCATGGGCCATCGCCAGATCCACGGCGATGGTCACGATGTCGCCCGGCGACACCGTGTCGCGCCCGGCTGCGCGCGCCATGATCTTCTCTACAAGGGTTGCCGCCATAGCTCCGCCTCAGTACCACACTGCCAGACTACACGCCGAAACGGTTTCCGATCAAAGGATATATCTTTATAACATTTCGAACCCAAGCCTGCACGCGCGCCTGACCGCCGCGCCCATGCAGGCAGTGATCAGGAGATGAGACATGGCCGCGCTGGACGCTGCAGACCAAACCCCGCTTAGCTTTTCGTGGGAAGACCCGCTCCACCTGGAGCATCAGCTCAGCGAAGAAGAGCGCATGATCGCGCACAGCGCGCGCGCCTATTGCCGTGAAAAACTGCTGCCGCGCGTGATCAGCGCCTATCGTGAGGAGCGCTTTGACCGCGAGATCATGACCGAGATGGGCGCGCTGGGCCTGCTGGGCGCCACGGTGGCGGAAGAATATGGCGGCTCGGGCCTGTCCCATGTGGCCTACGGTCTGATCGCGCGCGAGGTCGAGGCGGTGGATTCAGGCTATCGCTCGGCGATGAGCGTGCAGTCCTCCCTGGTGATGTACCCGATCGAGGCGTTTGGCACTGAAGAGCAGAAGCGCAAATATCTGCCCAAACTGGCCAGCGGCGAGTGGGTGGGCTGTTTCGGCCTGACCGAGCCTGATGGCGGATCGGATCCGGGCGCCATGCGCACCACGGCCAAAAAGGTCGATGGCGGATATCTCCTCAACGGGTCGAAGATGTGGATCACCAATTCGCCGATCAGCGATCTGGCGGTGGTGTGGGCCAAGCTCGACGGCGTGATTCGCGGCTTCGTGGTGGAGCGCGGCGTGAAAGGCTTCGAGACCCCGAAGATCGAGGGCAAGATGTCGCTGCGCGCGTCTGTCACCGGCTCGATCTCGTTGAGCGACGCTCTGGTGCCTGAAGACGCGCTACTGCCCAATGTGAAGGGCCTGCGCGGACCGTTCTCCTGCCTCAACAAGGCGCGCTACGGCATCGCCTGGGGCGCCATGGGATCGGCGGAGTTCTGCTGGCGTGCGGCGCGCGACTACGCCATGGAGCGCGTCGTGTTCGGCAAGCCCATCGCCGGCACCCAGCTGGTGCAGAAGAAACTCGCCGACATGCAGACCGAGATCGCGCTCGGCTATCAGGGCGCGCTGCGCCTGGGCCGCTTGCTGGACGAAGGCGCCTATGTGCCCGAAGCCATCTCCATGATGAAGCGTAACAACTGCGGCAAGGCGCTGGCCATCGCGCGCGAGGCGCGTGACATCCACGGCGGCAACGGGATCGCCGAGGAATACCATATCCTGCGTCACGCGGTGAACCTGGAGACCGTCAACACCTATGAGGGCACCCACGACGTTCACGCCCTCATCCTGGGCCGCGCCCAGACAGGACTTCAGGCGTTCTATTGATCTGACAGGATAGCGCGCGGGCGGACGCGCCGCCCCGCGCTGAACGCCTTTGCGCAGTGCAGCATGGCGCGCTATGTCACACAGCCCCGCTGTGAGACCTGACCGGACACAACACCATGCCTGCATCTGCCCCCCGGCCCTGGATCGTGATGAAGTTCGGCGGCACCTCCGTGGCCGCCCCGGACCGCTGGCGCGTGATCGCCGACATCGCCCGCACGCGCCTCAAAGCCGGCGAGCGGGTGATGATCGTGCATTCAGCGATCGCCGGCGTGTCCAACCTGCTCGAAGCTCTTCCCGCTGCAGCGCTGGCGGGCGCAGGCGAGGCGGCAGCTGAAGCGGTCAAGGCGCGCCATCGTGAATTCGCACGCGCCGCGAGCCTCGACGCCGATGTCTTGCTGGCCGACATTTTCGATCTCATCGACCGGCGCACCGCCGGGATCGGCTATTCAGGCGAGGCGAGCGCCCGCCTGCGCGCCGAGTTGATGGCCCAGGGCGAGCTGATGGCAAGCGTGCTGGGGCTGGAATGCCTGAAAGCCGCCGGGCTTGATCCGGTGTTTCTGGATGCGCGCGACGCCCTCACCGCCCTCAACACTGCCGACGAGGCCCGCGCCTGGCTTGATAATGGCGCCGGCGAGGATTCCGATCCGGCGCTGCAGGCGCGGCTGTCGGGCGCCGATCTGGTCCTCACTCAAGGCTTCATCGCCCGCCACGCCAGCGGCGCCACCGTACTACTGGGCCGGGGCGGGTCGGATACGTCGGCAGCGTATTTTGCGGCCCGGCTGCAGGCGGCTCGTCTCGAAATCTGGACCGATGTGCCCGGCCTGTTCAGCGCTGATCCGCGCCTGACCGAAGGCGCACGGCACTTGCGGGCGCTGTCCTATGAGGAGGCGCAGGAAATCGCCACCATGGGCGGCAAGGTGCTGCATCCGCGCTGTATCGGTCCGGCGCGCCGGGCGAACATCCCCATGGAGGTGCGCTCAACCCTGCGTCCCGAGCTTGCCGGCACGCGCATCACCGGCGCGCCGGGCGATGACGCGCCGCGCCTGAAAGCCGTGTCGGTCAAGACCGGCGTGCGCCTGGTGGTCATGGAGGGCGCAGGGATGTGGCGCCAGGCCGGCTTCCTCGCCGACGTGTTCGCCGGCTTCAAGGCCTGCGGCGTGTCGGTGGATCTGGTCTCTACCTCGGAAACCAATGTCACGGTCAGCCTCGATCCCGATCCGGGCCTGGATCAGGCGCGCCTCGACCTCCTGCGCGAGACGCTCGCGCCGCTGTGCCGGGTGAAGATCATTGAGGATGCCGCCGCTGTCAGCCTTCTGGGTTATGGCATAAGACGTATTTTGCACCAGCTCGCCCCCGCGCTGGAGATGTTTCAGGACAAGCCGATAAGGCTGGTCAGCCAGGCCGCCAATGATCTCAACTTCACCGTTGTTGTGGACGAGTCCGAGGGCGCGGCGCTGGCCAAGCGCCTGCATGAGGAGCTGATCAGCACGGCGCCTGAAGGCGCGGTGTTCGGGCATAGCTGGGCGGAGCTCGCCCGCCCCGGCGCCGCA
Organism: Oceanicaulis sp.; assembly: GCA_022565365.1. Lineage (GTDB taxonomy): Bacteria > Pseudomonadota > Alphaproteobacteria > Caulobacterales > Maricaulaceae > Oceanicaulis. Next base: position 108 of record JAIUMW010000230.1, on the reverse strand, counting down.
CGGCCCGCGCGCGCCGCCCCCGGGGGGCCGCGCCCGCGCGCCGCGGGTGGTGCTCGGGCCCCGCACACCGGGGGGGGCGCGGGGGAGGAGCGCGGACCCGGCAGCGGC
>JAIUMW010000229.1 GCA_022565365.1 Oceanicaulis sp. | reverse complement strand
GATGTATTGCCAGAGATCCAGCTCGGTCCAGTTGGACAACGGAAAAACCCGGATCGACTCGCCCTGGCGGATGCGGGTGTTGAATGTGCGCCACAGCTCCGGGCGCTGATTGCGCGGATCCCAGCCATGATGGGCGTCGCGGAAGGAGAAGATGCGCTCTTTGGCGCGGCTCTTTTCTTCATCGCGCCGCGCCCCGCCAAAGGCGGCGTCATAGCGATGGCGGGTCATGGCCGCGCGCAGCGCCTCGGTCTTCATCACCTGGGTATGCAAATTGGAGCCGGCCGCAAACGGGCCGATGCCGCGCTTGACGCCGTCCTCATTGATCTCCACGCGCATTTCCAGCCCCAGCGCATCGGCCAGCGCGTCGCGATAGGTGATCATGTCGCGGAACTTCCACGTCGTATCCACGTGCTGCAACGGGAAGGGCGGGCGCGAGGGGTAGAAGGCTTTCAGCGCCAGATGCAGCATCACCGCTGAATCCTTGCCGATGGAATAGAGCATCACCGGGCGCTCGAATTCAGCCGCCACCTCGCGCATGATGTGGATGGATTCCGCTTCCAGCGCGGCGAGATGCGGCGAGAGGGGCCGGGTGCGCGGTCTGGGCGCGTTGAAGCGCGCCGCATAGTTGCGAATCTGGCTGGCGATATCGCTCATAAATCCCCCATCGTCCTGTCACTCTGGTTTGTTAACCGCGCGGGCGCAGCGAGGAAAGCCCCTTCACCCCGGTTTATCGGCGCGGGCGCAGGTCTGGCGCGCGTGTGAAGAGATTCACCGGGTTCCAGCTCAGCATGCGCGCCCAGGCCAGAGGCGTGACCACGCGCCGGGCCTGCAGGGCGCGGCGCTTGGCCATCAGGCCGGGCCAGCCGGCGAGCGCGTCTCTGATCGCCTGGCTGAACAGGGTGAACTGCCCAAAGCGCGCCGCCGACAGCCAGAGCAGGCCGGTTATGGCCAGATGACCCGGCGCCAGCGCCCAGACCAGCCAGCCTGGCGTCACCTTGAGAAACGTCCACAGCCGGTTGCGCGCGCCGTGATAGGTGGCGAAGGGCGAGCGCCGCCCGGTGGAGGAATAGCCCACATGGCTCACGGCCGCGTCGCGCACCTGGACGGCCGTATGGCCCAGCAACCGGGCGCGGGCGGCGAAATCCACATCCTCGACATAGCAGAAATAGTCTTCGTCAAACCCCCCGAGCGCCTCGAACACATCACGGCGGATCAGGGCGGCGGCGGCGCAGGGCCCGAACACCTCGCCCTCGGGCGGCGGCGTCATCGTCCGGCCATAGCCCGACCGGTAGGGCAGGCCGGTGAAATGATACACATCCCCGCACCCGTCCAGCACGCCAGGAACGCCATGGGCGCGCTGGGTGGAGCCGAACAGCGCCGCCTCCGGCCAGCGCGCGGCAGCGGCCATCAATTGCTCCAGCCAGTCCGCATCAGGATAGGCGTCGGGGTTCAACAGGAGCAGCCAGCGTGTCTCCACCCCTCGCGCCAGCAAATTATTGCCGCCGGCAAAGCCCAGATTGGTCTCGCCCTCGACGAGCTCAACCCATTCAGGCAGAGATGAAGCATCGACCCGCTCGCCCTCGGGCGAACCGTTTTCCAGAAGCCGCACCCGGGCCGGGCGCACAGTCTGCGCGTCAAGCGCCTTGATGACGAGCGGGATGGTCGCCCGGCTGCGAAAGGCGACGATCAGAATGGTGACATCGGCGGTCGGGGACGAGGCGGCGGTGCTCATCCCCGCTTGATGCGCGGGCACGCGCGCGCGGTCAATGGCGGGGGAGGGGTGAAGCGCCCATCCCGCTGGCGCGCACAGGGCGGGCGGGGCTAGGTTGGCGGTCATGCAAACCGGTCCCCTCCCGCCTCCAAGCCTGACCCGTGATCTCGTCCTGGTCGGGGGCGGGCATGCCCATGCTCTGGTGCTGAAACGCTGGGGCATGGCGCCCCTGCCCGGCGCGCGCGTCACCCTGATCCATCCCGGCGCCAGCGCGCCCTATACCGGCATGCTGCCCGGCCATGCGGCGGGCCATTATGCGCGCGATGAGCTGGAGATCGATCTGGTGCGCCTCGCGCGCTTCGCCGGGGCGCGGCTGGTGTCCGGCATGGCGCAGGGCATCGATGCGCAGGCCGGGCTGGTTCAGGTGACGGGGCGCGCGCCGGTGTGCTTTGACGTGTTGTCGCTGGATATCGGCATTACAGGCGCGGTCCCGGACGTGGCGGGCACCCAGTACATTCTCCCGGCCAAGCCGCTGGACGCGTTCGCCGCGCGCTGGGCGGAGTTCATCCAGGCAGTGGAGGCGGGCGAGGCCCGCCCCGAAGTGTGCGTCATCGGCGCCGGCGCCGCCGGGGTGGAGCTGGCGCTGGCCGCCGCCCACCGGCTGAAAACGGCGGGGGCGCTTGACCCGGTCATCTCCCTGATCGAGGCGCGCGCGCACATCACCGCCGACCTGCCCGCCGGGCCGCGCCGGGCGCTGATGAGGGCGCTGGAAAAGGCGGGCGTCCGGGTGATCACCGGCGCGACCGTCGCAAGCGTCAGCGCCGAGGCTGTAGCGCTCAACGACGGAACCCGCCTGCCCTCGGCGCTGACCCTGTCAGCGGCAGGGGCGCGGCCCCATGACTGGCTGGGTGAGACCGGGCTCGCCCTGCACGAGGGCTATGTGGCGGTGGATGCGCATCTGCGCAGCCTGTCCCACCCGAACATCTTCGCCAGCGGCGATTGCGCCCATCTGACCCACGCGCCCCGGCCCAAGGCGGGCGTCTATGCCGTGCGCGCCGCGCCGGTGCTGGCGCGCAATCTGGAAGCGGTCTTGCGCGGGACCGGAAAGCTGGAGCGCTTCCGGCCCCAAGGCGATTATCTGCGCCTGATCTCGCTGGGCGGTCAGCGCGCGCTGGCGGCGCGCAACGGGGTCAGCGCGTCAGGCGGCTGGGTGTGGCGCTGGAAGGACCGGATCGACCGCGAGTTCATGAAATCCTTGAGCGATCTGCCCGTCATGACGCCGCCGCCTTTGCCCGCGCGGGCGGCGGCGGGACGCGACGCGGACGCCCCGCCCTTGTGCGGCGGCTGCGGCGCCAAGGCCGGGCGTGCGGCTTTGGCCCGCGCCCTGTCATCCCTGCCTGCGCCCATACGCAGCGATCTGCTGGCCGGACCCGGTGATGATGCGGCCGTGCTGGTCCACGGGACAGGCGTGCAGGTGATCACCACCGACCATGTGCGCGCCTTCACCGAGGATCACGGCCTCCTCGCCCGCATCGCCGCGGTGCATGCGCTGGGCGATGTCTGGGCCATGGGCGCGGCGCCCCAGGCTGCGCTGGTCCAGATCATCCTGCCATCCATGAGCCCTGCTCTGCAGGCTTCCACCCTCACCGAAATCCTCGCCGAGGCCGGGGACGTCCTGCGCGCGGCGGGGGCGGAGCTGGCGGGCGGGCATACCAGTATCGGCGCCGAGCTCACTATCGGGTTCACAATCACCGGGCTCGCTGACACGCCCGTACGCCAGAGCGGCGCGCGCGCAGGCGATGTGCTGATCCTCACCAAGCCCATTGGAACCGGCGTGATCCTGGCTGCCGAGATGCGCCAAGCGGCGCGCGGGCGCGACGTGATGACGGCGCTGGAGATGATGGCCCGGCCCCAGGGGCGCGCCGCCGCGATCCTCGCCCCCGCCGCGCGCGCCATGACCGATGTGACGGGATTTGGCCTCGCCGGTCATCTGGCCAGCCTCTTAGGCCCCGAAGGACCCGGCGCGGAGATAGCGCTGGACGCATTGCCCGTCCTCCCCGGCGCGCTGGAGCTGGCGGGCGCCGGCGTGCGCTCATCGCTTTTTGAAGACAATCAGGCCGGCGCCGGGCCGGTGGATGCGCCCGAGGGCGCAGCGCGCGATTTGTTGTTTGATCCCCAGACAGCCGGCGGGCTCCTCGCCACTATACCCGCCGCACACGCCAACGCGGTGCTGGCCGCGCTTCATGACGCAGGCGAGCCCGCGTGGCGCATTGGCGTGGTGAGTGATGAATTTGAGGGTATTCGGGTGCGCTGACGCGCCACCCTACGGCGCGTCGCCGTCCAGCGTGTCCGGCGTCACCACCGTCAGCCAGCCGCCGGCGAGGTCCACATGGGGGACGGCGTCGCGGGTGAAGGGGGCGTAGCTGACGCCGCCGGGGCCTGCGATCTCCAGCACGTCGCCGGCGCCGAAATCCTGCACAGCGCGCACGCGGCCCAAGGGCGCTCCGTCCGCATCGCGGGCCTCAAGCCCGATCAGATCGGCGTGGTAATATTCGTCTTCCTCGGGCGCAGGCAGCACGGCGCGCGGCACGTGCAGGAGCGCGCCCTTCATGGCCATGAGCTGTTCGCGGGTGAGGGTTTCGCGCACGCTCGCGATCACCAGCCCGCCCGCGCCGGGCTTGGCCTTCACCGGGGTGAGCACGGGTTTGCCCGCCGCATCCAGGAAGGGGCCGTAGCTGCACACCAGCGCCGGATCGCCGAACGCCTTGATCTTCGCCTCGCCGCGCACCCCGTGGGCGCCGGCCAGGGCGGCGATGACGCTCAGTTCCGGTGACGGATTGGCGGGTTTGTCTGTCATGACGCAGGCTTAGCGCGGTGCGGCCCTGCGCTGATGCGCAGGGCCGGCGCGCTGATCAGGCCTTGGTGTCTTCAGCCGGGGTCTCTTCAGCAGCGGCTTCTTCGGCAGGCGCTTCAGCGGCGGGCGCCTCTTCGGCGGCGGCTTCGGCAGGGGCCTCTTCAGCAGGCGCTTCTTAGACCGGGGCCGGGGCTTCAGCAGCGGCCTTGGCTTCGGCGGCGGCGGTCTTGCGGGCTTCTTCCTTCTCGGCGCGCTCGGCGGCGCGTTCCTTGGCGTTGGCGCCCGGCTCGCCCTGTTTCAGGTTCTGGCCCGGCTTCCATTCCATCACGCCGGCGGCGGCGAGGAAGCGCGCGACGCGGTCGGTGGGCGGGGCGCCCTTCTTGATCCAGTCAGCGGCTTTCTCGGCGTCCAGGGTCACGCGGTTCTCGTGATCCTTGGGCAACATGGGG
>JAIUMW010000228.1 GCA_022565365.1 Oceanicaulis sp. | reverse complement strand
GGGGTTCATGCCAGCCCCCTTTCGTCTGCCGGGACCGTGCCGCTTGCATAAATCACACCCGGACATACCGAGATCACTTCCGCCCCGCGGGCGGTTTTGGTATCGCTGATTGCAGCCATTGGAAAAGCTCCGTTTTTCTGATGGTCAGAGCCGGGTGAGAGGGTGCCTCCTCTCGCTCGGCTTGCAATCTTTTATAGGTTATTTGGAACGTATGTGCAACATGGGTTGTGGGGGAAATTAGGGTTGGGGTGGCAAGGGAGACCGCGATGCACACGCTCGAAATCATCCGCATGGGCGAATCAGCCGGCGTGATTCTCCCCGAGGACGTCATGGCGCGCCTCGGCGCCAGCGAGGGCGACACGATCTGCCTCAGCGAAGCAGGAGGTGGGGGTTATCGCCTGACGATGTGGAGCGCGGAGTTTGAGGGGCAGATGGCGGCTGCGGAGGGGATTATGGAAAAGGACCAAGAGATATTGAGGCGGATGGGAAAATGAGTGAAGATGTTGGCATGACAGCACTGATGAAGATGCAGCAGCTTCCCGACTTCCCGGCATTTGAAGCATTTGCGCGCGCACTTTGGCGAAATGAAGCTGCTGTGATGGTTGGCGCAGGCTTCAGCCGCATGTGCACCCGTGAACCGAATAGCCCACTCCCTCCGATTTGGTCCACATTCAAAGCAGAAATGCAACGCTCGCTCGGTTATGATGATCGACATGCACCTGATACCTTGAGACTTGCCCAAGAATATCAGACACTTCATGGTGATGTCGGTTTAAACAAACTCATTCATGATATGATACCTGATCAAAAATGGGAACCGGGGCCGCTTCACCAGAAGCTTATGGAACTGCCGTGGAGAGACGTACTTACGACAAATTGGGATACATTGCTTGAACGTACAAAGCCGAAGACGCCAGACAGAATCTATAGCTGTGTTAGAACGATCCAAGACATTGCCCATCAATCTCGACCTCGAATTGTCAAGCTCCATGGCTCACTTCCGTCCAACACTCCTTTCATATTTACCGAGGATGACTACCGAACGTACCCAAGTAGATTCGCACCATTTGTGAACCTTGCACAACAAGTAATATTAGAACATGATCTTTGCTTAATTGGGTTTTCCGGTGTTGATCCGAATTTTTTAGCATGGAGCGGGTGGGTTCGTGACAATCTGAATGTATCAGCACGCCACATTCGTCTGGTCGGAGTATTGAATTTATCGCCAGTATCGAGAAGCCTATTGGAGAAAAGAAATGTAACACCTATTGATCTGGGACCAATCGTAAAAGATTTCCATCAGGATGAGGCGCACAAAGAAGCTATTTGCATTTTTTTTGACGCGCTTAGGGAAGCGAAGCCAGCGTCACCTTTTGAATGGGCAAGAACTGCTCCTAGTTATTCTGTGTCTTACAACGCACAAGACAGCGAAAAACCGTGCATTGAAGAAGTTACTCACGCATGGCGCAAAGACAGAACTTCCTATCCAGGTTGGATTGCTGCCCCACATCGTGAAACTTATTCACTCAAAAAAGCACCCTTACATCTTCATCCAAGCGACGAATCTCAAGAGAAAAGTCTATTATTTGCTTTTGAGCAAATATGGCGCCACAAGATAGCTGGGATACAACTTTACTACAGAGATATTGAGAAAGCCGATCAAGCTTTTGACAAAGCTGCTAGTGCACTTAGTCCACACGATAGGACTTATCTTTGCGGGACAATTGCCGCAGAATGGCGACGGGAACAAAATTGGAATGAATGGGCGCGTTGGATGTCACGGCTTCATGAGATCGGGAGCGAGGCGGCCAGCCTGCGCTATTCTTATGAATCTGGACAACGAGCCATTCTGAATTGGGATGATGATGCTGTTCGTGATGCGGCAGGAGAGCTACAGAGCGAGGAGCCGATATGGATGATGAGACGTGCTGGATTGTTATCAGCAATTTATCAGCACCGTGAGGCCGCTGAGCTATATCAGGCTGCGCTACTCCGTATACGCCAGAAGCTGCTTCACGCCCCTAAAGATGCATGGCTGATATCCTTGGAAGGATGGGCTGCACTTTTCCATAGAATCTCCTATGTTTCAACTAATAATGAAAGCGATGAGACACGAATGCGTCTCATAATGGCAAAAGCTGATCCTTGGGATCATATAACACGACTGGAAATACTTGCATCTGAGACAAAACAAAAGAACAGTGAATCTTCTGAAAAGTGGAAAATTTCATTTAAGTCTGGTTTATATAAATCAAATACAAATATTATACTCAGATCGTATCACGATTCACCATTTTATGAATTGATCGATCTTATTGAGATGACAGGAGCCCCTGCTACAATGGAGCACGGGGATCTGTTTTCTAAGCGTCTTTTTAACGCTTTTTCGTCAATTTCGAGTGATGACGAGCGTGACTTATTAGTTTTTTTTGCGCGCTATGCAGGTTCAGATAAAAAAATCCTTGAATTGATGATGCCGAGGATGAAAGTTGCCCAACTAAGCGACGAATCAATAATGTTTTTTCTTGAAAAAGTTCCAAAAAGAATTGAAAATTTATTGAATCTTGAAGAGAATAATTATTTGGACAACAAAGTTGATTTTTTGATTGATTTATTGTCACGTATTTTAATTAGAGCTAGTTCAGCGGACGCTTTATTGAATTTTGAGAGGATAATTCTTGATTTTAATAAATCAAGATATTGGTTTGGTAGCTATTCAAGTATCGAATCTGCATTGGGAAGCGCAATAGAGGCAATGGAATCTGCCGATCGTCAGAAGGCAATCGATTTAGCTCTTCAGATGAAAACAGCAGGAGAATCTGCTGCGCAGATAATGCAAGAGCGGTGGCCAGATTTATTTGAATTTTTCTCAAAATCAGATCTAGAGAAATTCAAAGTGTCAAATGAAATATCAATCCGGATCGATCAGCTTATTGATTTAGTGAACACAGATTCAATTTTTGATCGAACAGATGCAGTTAAAAGATTGCATTTTCTTTCAAAAGCAGGAAAATTAACAGAAAATCAATCAGAGAAGCTAAAGGAAGCTATTTGGTCTCAATCAGACAAAAACGACTGGCCGAATAAGATAAACTTATTACCATGGATTTTCTTGGAACTACCCGGGAAATATTATGCCGAACAGCTTTTTAATGATAAAATAATTGACGCTATTGTTGATGGAGATATAGTATATGGTCTTGTGATAAATTTGCGAATAGGGTTGAATTTATTATGCGAACCGGTACCTAGAGAGAAAATTATTTCATGTGTCGAAGCCTGCATTAATTGGAGACCGGATCCAAGAACGAATCAGAGCGAAATGATGCGCAGTCTATCTGGGATTGATCAGATGGATAGAGCAACTGGTAGTGCGATTGGAGAACTTTTGGCCTGTAGTTTGCTCCCGCAGTTGGATAAGGGCGACCTTTCTGTGGATACTGCCAAAAAATTATGTTCACAAGGGTATATTCCAGAAATTCCAACATTAGTAGCCGCAGCATATCAGATAGCGCGACTATGGCCCGAAAAAAGAAATTCAGCCATCATACAAATCCGCTCTGCGATAGCCAGTCGCGATCCGGCCCGCGTTTATGCCGCGCAGCTCGCGGTAAGACAGTTTATCGAACACAGCGTTGAGAAAAAAGATTTCCCCCAAGAGATCATAGAATTACTATTGCATTCCTGCGAACAAAGAACACAACCCGGCTTGAGTGGGACAATATCGCTTATTTCTGAAGTTGAAAAAAATCATTCTTTAAGCGAATCAGAGGCTAGTAGAGTTGCTATCGCACTTCCAATTATTTTAGAAGAATATCGTTATGATCAAGACAATCTTGAAATTCCAGTTATGGCAGAGCTTCCATTAGTTCGCAGAGAAGTGCACAATCTCGCAAATTTACTCTCTAACAAAAATTCCAACATGGCGAAAATAGAAGAAAAGCTCGCTAGCGATCCACTTCCGGAGGTTCGCCGTCTAAGTTAAGTCCCCCCCTCACCCAACCCGATTCTTCCGATACGAATCCTTCACCGCGATCTTCCCGTCCCTGAACGTGAAAATATCGCAGCCATAGGTCTCGATCTTGCCATTCGGGCCGGTGGCCTTGAAGAGCCATTCGGTGACGCCGCGGTTACCGTGGATGAAGTGTTTGGGCTCGTTCCAGCTGGTGTCGGAGAAGTTCTTGAAGAAGGTTTCGATGCCGGCGCGCACGTCTGCCTGGCCCTCGAAGCGGGCACCGTCGACGTTGGGGCCGGAGGCGGGGAGGAAGACGCAGTCATCGGTCATCATGGCCATGATAGCGTCGGGGTCGTGGCGGTTCCAGGCATCGGCGAAGGCGTCGAGGAAGGCTTCGGTGACTGTGTCGTCAGTCGATTTGTCCGACATGGGGCGTCCTCCGGTTCGATCTGGTTCAGACCTGTTTCGCGCGCCTGTCCTGCGCACCATGACCCTACGGTAACGCATCAATGCCGCGATGGCGATGCGGATCACGCCCGGGGCGGCTCTGCTGAAATGCCCTTTTGCGCGACACCCTCGCCGCCATCACCCTCACCGGATCCCCTCCCCCGATTCGCCCGGCTCACGGCCTCGCGGACCTCGCGCCAGGCCTGACGGGTGAGCGCCTTGCGGTCGCTTTGTGCATCGGAACTGAGCGGAGTGCCCCAATGGATCACCACGTCGATCGGCCCGCCGGCGAGGATCCCGGCGAGATGGGGGACGAGGTCCATGTCGCCATACCAGCAAAGTTCCGGACGCTCGCGGCGCGTCAGCGGCAGGCCGTTGCGGCGTGTATAGGTGATGGCGAGCGGCTGTAGCACCAGCGTCGGGAGCAGCCCGCTCTCGCCCTCCCCTTGCGCCTCACCTCGCCCCGGATCGAGCGCCATGCGCGCGGCCCCCACCAGCGGCGCCTTGAAGGGCAGGACGCGGTTGCCGTCGCTGGTGGTGCCCTCGGCGAAGAGCACGATCCACTCGCCGCGCCCCAGCCGGCGCGCCATGGTCTGCGCGATCTCGCCGGTGGCGC
>JAIUMW010000227.1 GCA_022565365.1 Oceanicaulis sp. | reverse complement strand
TCCTGGGCCTGAAAACCCTCACTGTCATTCAGCGCGCGCTGGATTATATCGAGGCCGCCGGCGCGCCGCGTCCCGATCTTGAGGCCTTGAGCCTTGATGATCCGGCCACGTTCGAACTGATGGCCGCCGGCGCGTCCATCGGCGTGTTCCAGCTGGAAAGCACGGGCATGCGCGACACGCTGCGCAAGGTGAAACCCGATACGATCGAGGACATTATCGCGCTGATCTCGCTCTACCGGCCCGGCCCGATGAAGAATATCGACAGCTTCGTCGACCGCAAGTTCAAGCGGGCCGAGCCTGACTATCTCCACCCCGATCTCGAACCGGTGCTCAAGGAGACCTATGGCATCATCGTCTATCAGGAACAGGTGATGCAGATCGCCCAGATCCTGTCAGGCTATTCGCTGGGCGAGGCCGATCTTCTGCGCCGGGCCATGGGCAAGAAGAAGAAAGAGGAGATGGACCAGCAGCGCGTCCGTTTCCTGGAAGGCGCGAAAGAGCGCGGCGTGCCGCCGGTGCGCGCGGCCACGATCTTCGATCTGGTCAATGAATTCGCCGGTTACGGCTTCAACAAATCCCACGCCGCCGCCTATGCCGTGATCGCGTACCGCACCGGCTGGCTCAAGGCCAATCACCCGGTCGCCTTCATGGCGGCCTTGATGAGTCTCGACCGCACCAATACCGACAAGCTTGCCGTCTTCTTCCAGGAGACGCGGCGCATGGGCATTGAGGTGCGCCCGCCCGATGTCAATCACTCGCAGGCCGATTTCTCGGTGGAGGACGAGGCGGTGCGCTATGGCCTGGGGGCCGTGCGCAATGTGGGCTTTTCGGCCATGGAGCATGTGGCTGAGGTGCGCGCGGCCGGCGGGCCGTTCCGCGATCTGTTCGATTTTGCCGGCCGGGTTGACCCGCGTCTCGTGAACAAGCGCGCCTTTGAAAACCTCGCCCGCGCGGGCGCATTTGACAGTCTGGAGCCCGATCGCTCCCGGGCGCTGGCGGCGGCTGAAACCCTGCTGGCCTACGCCCAGCACGCCCAGGCCGAGCGCGAAAGCGATCAGGCCTCGCTGTTCGGCGGCCCGTCCGGTGGCGCCGCGCAGGCGCTGGAGCGTCCGCGCCTGCCGGCGGGCGAGCACTGGGACCCGGTGCGGCGGCTGGACGAGGAATTGTCGGCGGTGGGTTTCTATCTGTCCGGCCATCCGCTGGATGATCTGCGCGACGGATTGGCGCGGCGCGGCGTGGTGCTGTTCGCCGATCTGCCCGCCCGCGCCGCCGAGGGCGTGCGCGCCGCGCGTATGGCGGCCATTGTGCGCCGGCGCCAGGAGAAGGTGTCGCGCCGGTCGGGCGAGAAATTCGCCTTCCTCACCCTGTCCGACCCGTCGGGCGAGTTCGATGTTCTGGTGCCGCCCAAAATCCTGTTCTCTGTGCGTGATCTCATCGAGCCGGGCTCGGCGGTGATCTCGGCCATGAAGATCGAGGATAATGAAGAAGGCCTGCGCCTGATCATGGAGAGCGCCGAGGCCATTAACATGGCCGCGGTGGAAGCCGACGGGCGGGGTGTGCGCATTCATCTGGATGGCCCGGCGGCGCTGGCCGGCCTGCCCGCGCGGCTGGAGCATTCGCTGGCCCGGCCCGGCCCGCGCGGGAGCGTGCACCTCATCGTGCCGCTCTCCGACGGGCGGCGGGCGGAGCTGCGTCTGCCTGGCGAGCACGGCGTGGACCCGGTGGCGCGCGCCGCATTCAAGGCGCTCGACGGTGTGGCGGAGGTGGAGCTGATATGACGCGGCGTCCGCTGTTTCGGCCGCAAGCCAGGCGATTGCTGCGTCTGTGTCCCGGGGGCGCCGCGTGCGGCCTCGCCATGATATTCCTTGATCCTCATCTGCATCGGCGCGCGCGCCGTGCGCGCGCTGCTCAGACGCCAGGAGAGTCCGTTCATGCCTGAAGACCGGCCCGGCCCGTCCGCCCCCATCGCTCCGGCGCGTGCGCGCACCGCCCCGGCCGCGCTGGCCACGCCGCGTCCGCGCGCCTTTGGCGCGGTGAACTGGCGCGGGCTGTGGACGCTGTACAAGAAGGAGGTGCGCCGTTTCCTGAAAGTGCATTTCCAGACCGTGCTGGCGCCGGTGGTGACGTCGCTTTTGTTCATGATCGTGTTCTCGCTGGCCATCGGGGCCCAGCGCGGCGAGATTCTGGGCGTGGCCTACGCCAGCTTCCTGGGGCCGGGCCTGGTGATGCTGGGCGTGCTCAACAACGCCTTCGCCAACTCATCATCTTCGCTCATCGGCGCGAAGATGATGAATAACACCGTCGATTTCCTCATGCCGCCTTTGTCGCCGGCCGAGCTCGCCGCGGCCTTCATCGGCGGCGCCGTGACGCGCGGCGTGCTGGTGGGCGTGGCCACCGCCGTGTGCATCGCGCCCTTTGTCGATATGAGCGTGGCGCATCCCTGGGCGGTCGCCTATTTCGGCCTGTCGGCGGCGCTGATGATGGGCGTGATCGGGGTGATGGCGGGGTTGTGGGCTGAGAAGTTCGATCATCTGGCTGTGGTGACCAATTTCGTGATCCTGCCGCTCGCCTTCCTGTCAGGCACATTCTACTCGGTGGAGATCCTGCCTGAGCCCTTCTACACGATCAGCCATATCAACCCGGTCTTCTTTCTGATCGACGGCTTCCGCTACGGCTTTATCGGAGCGGGCGACAGCCATCTGGGGGTCGGGATTGCGGTGATTGCGGGGCTCAATCTGGTGCTGATCACCGCGTGCTATCTGCTATTGCGCTCGGGCTGGCGCTTGAAGAGCTGAACCAAAGGGGCCTAGATCAGGGCCAGTCGCACACCTTTTGGGGGCATGCATGGCCAAACCACTGATGGACACCTATTCACCGCCTGATATCGATTTCGAGCGGGGCGAGGGGGTGTATCTCCACGCGCGCGGGGGCGCGCGCTATCTCGATTTCATTTCCGGCATCGCGGTGAACGGGCTGGGCCATTGCCACCCGGCGGCTGTGGCGGCGCTGAAAGCCCAGGCCGAAACGCTTTGGCATACCTCGAACATGTTCCGCGTGCCCGGCCAGATCGAGCTGGCTGACAAGTATTGCCGCGACAGCTTCGCCGATCGGGTCTTCTTCACCAATTCGGGAACCGAAGCGATGGAGTGCGCGCTCAAGACCGCGCGCCATTACCATTTCGCCCATGGCCGTCCTGACCGCTACCGCATCATCACCTTCACCGGCGCCTTTCACGGGCGCACGTTCGGGGCGATCAATGCGGGCGGCAATCCGGCCTATCTGGAGGGCTTTGGCCCGCGCATGGAGGGGTTTGACCAGGTCCCGTTCGGCGACCACGAGGCGCTCAAAGCCGCTGTCACCGAGGAAACCGCCGCCATTCTGGTGGAGCCGGTGCAGGGCGAGGGCGGCGTGCGCGCCATCCCCGATGTCTGCCTGCGGGGCCTGCGCGAATTGTGCGATGATCATGGCCTCCTGCTGATCTATGACGAGGTGCAGAGCGGCGCCGGGCGCACCGGCAAGCTGTGGGCCCATGAATGGGCCGGGTCTGCCGCGCCCGATATCATGGCCGTGGCCAAGGGCGTGGGCGGGGGCTTCCCCATGGGCGCGTGCCTGACCACCGACGCCGCCGGCGCGCATATGAAAATCGGCACGCACGGGTCGACCTTCGGCGGCAACCCGCTGGCCATGGCGGTGGGCAATGCGGTCTATGACGAGCTGACCCGCCCCGGCTTCCTGGACCATGTGACGGCGATCTCCAACACGCTGCGCCAGCAATTGTCGGGGCTTGTGGATGCCCATTCAGACAAGGTGGCCGAGCTGCGCGGGCGCGGCCTGCTGATCGGGTTGAAGCTGAAGGACGGCTTTGTAAACAAGGAGCTGGCCGCCCATGCGCGCGCGAACCATCTGCTGATGGGGGCGGCCGGAGACAATGTGGCGCGCCTGGCGCCGCCGCTGATCATTGACGAGACCCATGTGCGCGAGGCGGTGGCGGCGCTGGATGCGGCGCTCGGCGCGCTGGCGCCGCAATGATCCCCGCATCGCCGGGCGAGGCAGGCGCGGGCGATGACCGCGTCACAGGCTTCCAGCTGGAAGGCCGGCCCGTGCGCGGCCGCATGGCGCGTCTGGGCGCCGCAGCGCACGAGATCCTGTCCGCCCACGCCTATCCCGACAGCGTCGCGCGCCTGGTGGGCGAGGCGGCGCTGCTGGCTGTGCTGATCGGCGATTCGCTGAAATTCGACGGCAAGCTGATCATCCAGGCCAGCGGTCCCAGCTCTGGCGGGCGCCAGATTGAGGGCGAGGGCGCGGTGTCGTTCGTGGTGGCCGATTTCGTGCCGGGCCAGGGCGTGCGCGCTTACGCCAAATACGATGCTGAACGCGTCGCCGCTCTGGAGGCGGAGGGGCAGGGCGGCGCCCGCGACCTGCTGGGCGGCGAGGGGCTTTTCGCCATGACCATCGATCCGGGCCCCGGCATGGAGCGGTATCAGGGTGTCACCCTGATCACCGGCGATACGCTGGCCGATAGCGCAGAACATTATTTTGACCAGTCTGAACAGGTGCCCTCGCGCCTGCGTCTGGCGGTGGGGCGCGAAATGCTCGATGGCGGGCGCACGGTGTGGCGCGCGGGCGGCGCGCTGATCCAGCGCATCGCCGGCGATGAGGCGCGCGGCGACAGCCAGGATGCGTTCGATCACGCCCGCGCCCTGTTTGAAACGCTGGCCGATGACGAGTTGCTCGACCCCAAGCTCAGCGCCGGTGAAGTCCTCTTCCGACTGTTCCACGAAGACGGCGTGAGCGTGGAGCCCGGCCGGCCGGCGCCGCGCCGGTGCAGCTGCGAGCGTGCGGCGCTGGCCCGCCTGCTGGCGCGCTTTCCCAGCGATGACCGCGAGCATATGAGCCGCGCCGACGGCTCAGTGGCGATGACGTGCGAATACTGCAATCGCGAATGGGACTTCACCGCCAGCGAGATCGATGCGGCGGCGAGTGCGAACGATTAGGGGCGCGCACGGTCTTTGCCTGATGGCCGTAGATGTCAGGCGCAGGTCTTTTCCTCCCCCGCTTGCGGGGGAGGTGTCAGCGAAGCTGACGGAGGGGGGAGGCCGCCTCTGCATCGTTTGGGGATTATCGCACCGCCGCGGG
>JAIUMW010000226.1 GCA_022565365.1 Oceanicaulis sp. | reverse complement strand
GGGGTGGTGTGTCTGAACAACAGAAATTGATCGATTATCAAGCAATCATGACCGCAAATGAGCGGTCATGGCGGTAACCCGCCCAGTCTGCGAGACTGGCTGGGAACCGATGAGAAATCCGGGCTAGTTGGTCAACAGCTCATTGGGGTTGCGTCAACATCCAGAATGATCGGGTCACTGGGGCAGTGGCGGGTTTCTGCGAGCAGTGCCATCATGGGCGGCGGTTCCCACAGCTCAATAAGTAGCTCTGCAGCCGCGCCAAGTCCACTTCCAGCGGCATTTTCAAGAGCACAGAGAGCCGGCATACGCCCCTGGCACGGCTATTTGTAATTGGACACTGGCAACGCAGGCTGACCGGTTCAAGGTTCACGGGTGGCCCTGATGTTGCGGTCGCGGGTATCACCTTGCGCGCAGAGCTCATCGTAGAGCACGGACAAGTGGATACCGTACTTGAACAGCTCGGGGTCGAGCTCGTGAAAGGCGCTGGTCATGCCGTCTAGGCGGATCATGGCGCGGGCGCTGGCCGCAGATTTACCCTGCTTGAGGGATTCACAAGCGCTCTCGAACAGGGCGCGCATGACGAACTGTTTTTGCTGGCGTTGATTCGGGGTCAAAGTCAGACGTCCTTTTCTTCCAACTGTTGCAACAAGCGAACAATGTTGACCATGTGGTGGCGGCCAATTCTGTGTGTTGGTATCCAGGCGCGTTTTACCCAGTCCTCGACGATATCCCGGTCAACGCGAACCCAATCAGCAAACTCCCGCCACTCCATCAAGGGCGGCCAGTTAAGGTCTTTAATGCGCTCAGCTAGTTGTTCGTCTATCATGGCCTGCATCCATGGCGTCGTAATAGTGGCCCTGCAAATGGAATTTGAGCGATAATCCTCTACTCAATAATTGAACTATAGGCGGCTTCCGCCGAAAGGTCAACTATTGAGCTCATTAAATGAGCGAGCCTTTAGGTCAAAATGGAATCAATACTTGGTAGAGCTAGAACGCTTGTGAAGATGATGGGGATCGACTACTTCGCTAAGAACAGCGAGATCCCTGCCAGCCGATGGTCAAGCGTTACCTACAAAAACGTCAGAATGAGCACTGAAGAACTGGACGTTCTGCAAAGGGAGTTTCCCCAGTATCGTCTATGGTTAATCAGTGGCGAGATCGTGCCTGAAATCGGCCAAACCAGTCCTGAGTACGATGCGGTAACCCCAAGCGGGCCTGTTGGGGCCAAGTAGACGGCCAACTGTGGCTTGGCTGGTGCTGTCTGTCAGGCGCAGCGTGGGAAGGTGAGGGCAGTGTGGTTAGATGTAAAACGTGATTGCGCCACCAACTGCCGCAGCGAGGACGGCGGCTCCCGGGATGATGATGTCTGTGATGATCTCTTTCATACACTCACTGCCAACGCGAATATAAGCGGCGGCCCATCAGGGGCGTCCGGTGGAGGCCGTAGGCCGGAACAAACTACAGCTACTGGTTACGTGTAGTCATTGCTTTAATCAGTATCCACCTCATTAGAAGCAACAAATGGAACAGTGGGGTGACGCTTCTCCTGCAGACATGATCCATGAGCGCCCATCGACTGTGTTTGGCTATCTCCGAGATACAAGGTTATTAGCACAGGGGTCTCGTTCTTGGTCGGTTCGCTGCAAAAACAGTACTGAGTGGCCTGAGCGAAAGCCTCGGTAATAGTACTTTTGATCTTCTTCATCCACATGCGACGAATAACTCCTTAAACCACATAACGCCCGCAATCACGCGCTTGTCGCGTGGATTGCATTGCTATGCCACCTGGACCAAAATATACCAATTATTGGTATTAGCGAGGTGGCATCATGCAAAAGAACACCAGCATCACGTTAGGCCAACATTTTGATGCGTTCATTGCAGAACAGCTCAAAAGTGGCCGATACAGCTCAACCAGCGAGGTCGTTCGTGCCGCATTGCGCCTGCTTGAAGAGTCTGAAACCCGCCTGACCACACTTCGTAAATTGCTTAAGGAAGGCGAGGACAGTGGTTTCGAAGACTACTCCTATGACTCGTTTATTCGTGAACTGGACGACGAAGGGCGCTGATGCCAGGTTTCAAGCTTTCTAGGAAGGCCAAAGCTGACCTCAAATCTATTGCCCTATACACGGAGCGTGAATGGGGTCGAGATCAACGAAACCACTATGTTCTCCAGTTCGATCAATGCTTCCACCTTCTGGCTGGCAATCCGAACCTGGGGCAAGCTTGGGATGAGATAAGTCCGGGCTACCGACAGTACCCTCAGGGAAGCCACATCATATTTTATAGGCTAGCCACCGAGGGTATTGTTGAAATTATCCGCATCCTACATAAACGCATGTTGCCTGAGGGGCATCTGCTATAGGGCATAACGCTTGGCTTTGCGGCGTGCCGGAGCGCCAGAGTAGTCGCGTCCGGCAACAGCCTTTGGTTAAATGCTTGAATGCGCACCGTCATGCGCATAAACTTAGGCCATGCAAAAAGCAGCCCCTTGGAGGCTCGAATGGCCGAACTCTATAACGCAGCCGCACCGAAAAAAGCTGCGAATCTCTCAGTCAACAGCGATCTGCTGCGTAAGGCCCGTGAACTGAACATTAACCTTTCTGCTACCCTGGAGCGAGCCCTGAAAGAAGAGCTCTCCAAACACGAAACAGAACAATGGGTTGAAAAAAACCGAACGGCGATAAAAAGTTACAACGATTTTGTCGAACAACATGGATGCTTCGGCGACGAATTCAGGGAGTTTTGATGGCACAGTTCGATGTGTACCCCAACCCAAGCAAAACCAGCAAAGCGCACTACCCGTACCTTGTCGATATTCAGAGCAGTCTGTTGAGCGAACTGGCAACTCGCATAGTCATCCCCTTGGGGAAAAGCTCCGCATTCGGTGGCGAAGCCATGCAAGGACTCACGCCAGAAATCAGCTTTGAAGACCAGGAGCTTCTGCTGTTAACCCCGCAAGTTTCGTCTGTTTCTGAAAAGCACCTCAAAAATCCGGTTGGCTCTCTATCGCATTTCAGAGACCAGATTGTTGCAGCCCTGGACATGGCTATCACCGGTATATAACGCCCGCAGAGCGCGCGGCTTTGTAAGAAGGCGCAGCCGCAATGTAAAAGCCGTATCTGTGCCTGCGATTGTTATGCATTGCCTAGATCGCCCACGACAGAAACCAGCCAAGCACCAGAGCTAGTGGCGGCAACCCAACGGCGAGCTGGGCCTTGGTTGTTCCAAATACTCGGCCAGAAAGTGACAGAATGATCGTGGCCAGCCATACAG
This sequence comes from Oceanicaulis sp., assembly GCA_022565365.1. Lineage (GTDB taxonomy): Bacteria > Pseudomonadota > Alphaproteobacteria > Caulobacterales > Maricaulaceae > Oceanicaulis. Next base: position 1,878 of record JAIUMW010000226.1, on the reverse strand, counting down.
ATGCGACACCATAGAACGCAATGCCAGCGAAGGTGTTAAGGCGATTCCAGGCTTCAACGTCCCCGATGCCAGACTTGTCCATTGCTTGATCCGCTTGCCATGCGAGCCCTAGAAACCCCGCGACCAAGAGCAGTTGAACAAACAGTGAGATACTTAGAGCTCTACTCATGCTCGACCTGCATAACGCCGCTCAGCACGCGCGGCTTTGTAAGAAGGCGAAGCCGCAATGTAGTAGCCGTCGCCGTGGCTGGCCTTGTTAGGCCTTTTGAATCGGGATAGCATAGCTGTATTGCCACTCGCGGAGGCACCATGACTACCGAAACATTAAATCACCTACGCTCTCAGATTTCGACTCTCTCCGAGTCGGAACGTGCTGCGTTGGCTCGAGAGCTCATAATGAGTCTGGACGGCCCCCGTGACGACTCTGTTGAGCAAGCTTGGCATGATGAAATTATTCGGCGTGTAGCCAAGGTCAAAAGCGGTAAGGCTACACTGCTCAGCCGCGAAGAATTCCGGACAAAGATGCGAGCGAGGATAGGCCAGTAAAAGTGCGAACGGTAAGGATACTGGAAGAAGCCTCGCAGGAAGCCATAGAGGCCGCAGCATGGTACGAGTTTGAGCAACCGGGACTGGGAGCCGAGTTTTTCGCTGCAGTTGACGCTGCCATCGACATTATTGAAGAAAACCTCATCCCCCTATCACCTCTCCCCGAAGACGCCGACGATACCGGTGCAAGACGCCTGATTTTGGAACGCTTCCCATACGATGCAGTCGCCATTGAACTGCCAGAAGAAGCTGTAGTCATTGCCGTTGCTCACCACTCCAGAAAACCTGGCTATTGGCGGAAACGCAGTAAGCCCTAACGTTGCGTTCTTGGGCTTGGCCGGTTGGCGAGACTTTTTGCGCCAGCAAAAATCGTGACAGCTGGACAAGTCCCTTGGAATGCCTTGTTATGGTTCATTTGCTAGTTCAAGCTTCACTTTACGTCTGTTTAAATCCACTGACGAAACTTTCACGTTAACTCGGTCTCCGAGCTGATAAGTATCTGGAGTATTTTCCCGAAGTAATAATGCATGACAGAAATACGTAATTTCAAAGAAATATCCGTAGTCTGCGACAAATACCACCGGCGCAAAATACCTATCTCCGATTTTCGGTGGATTATCCCAAGGGGTACCACCAAGACAAGCTTGTTTTAACGAAACACTATATTCGTTACCTGCAATGGCGATTACCTTTACTCGGATTTTTTGACCGACTTTTACATAGTCAGAGCTGTCCAGTTTTCCAGGCTTCCAAGTTAACTCTGTAATCTGGAGAGTAGCTGGATGACCTTCATAGTCTATTTTCACGTACCCAGGCTCAACTTTGGTCACCGTGACTTCAATAATTTGATTAACTTCCATAGAGATCATAACGCCGCTCAGCACGCGCGGTTACGGAATGGAGGCGAAGCCGCAATGTAGTAACCGTCGCCGTGACTGGCATTGTTATAGCAGCAACCGTTCGATGATCAGATTTGAGACTTGCCTTCCATACTCGTGCAAACACAACGGACCCGTATAATTAACAGTTTCTGGAAACTGTAACCGCAGCAATCTGTGCGCCACTGCTGCGGACTCCATAGCGAGATCAAATGACGGTGCATGGTTTGATTCGAAGGTTTTTACGTTGAAGTGCGCTATAACCTCGTCTCTGAACCGTTTTATCTCTCGCCAGTACGTCATGAACTCAGCATCAGTTACTCCAAGCTGGGCGGTCTCCAACTCCAAGTGCAACACCTAGGTTAATGAACGCCTGATGGCACATCCTGGGTTCGCTTGACCAGATCCATAAAAACTTCCAGTGGACTCTTGAAGCCCAGTCGCTTTCTCGGTC
>JAIUMW010000225.1 GCA_022565365.1 Oceanicaulis sp. | reverse complement strand
GCACCTCCACGCCAATCCCGCGCCGGCGCGCTTCATCGACAATGATGCGCGCATAGGGGTTCAGCCCCTGCTCGGGCGCAGGCGCGATGAAGAGCTTTTCATTGATGGTGTTCTTGCGTTTGAGCGTGAAGTACGGCGCGCGCCGGAAGCCGAGCTTTTCATAGAGCGCAATGGCGGACTCGTTATCGTGCAGGACCGACAGATCCATGAAGGCGCAGCCGCGCGCCAGAAACAGCTCGGCCAGGCGGCGCACCAGCGCTTCGCCGATCCCGGCATGGGGCGCGCGCGAATCCACCGCCAGACACCAGAGCGAGCTGCCGCGCTCGGGATCGGCGAAGGCGCGGCCATGATCAATGCCGGTGACGGCGCCCAGAATGTCGCCGGTCTCTGTGTCCTCAGCCACCAGAAAGGTCTGGCTGCGGCTGTCGCGCTGGCGCCAGAAGAAGTCCGGGTCCACGGGCACCATACCGCGCCCGGCATAGATGACATTCACCGCGCGGGCGTCGGCTTCAGAGCACAGCCGCCGCACGAAGAAGCCCTTGGGCTGGCGGCGCGAGGCGCGATAGGTGGACAGATCAAGGCGGAAGGTATGGGACGGGTCCAGAAACACTTCCTGGGGCGCCGCCGCCATCGCCACATGGGGGTCTCGGATATACACCGCGATATCGCGCTTGCCGCGCTGCTCCTCGCGCAAAGCCTTGATGACCGGCTCTGCGCCGTCGAAGGTCTGGGCGAAGATCAGACGGCCCCAGCCAGCGTCTACCACCGCTTCACGGGTGGGCTGCTCGCGGTCCTGGCCCGAGATGGGCTGTTTCAGCCCATGCTCGCGCAGCCGCTTCAGCCGGTGGCTGAGGGCCCCGCGCGGCGCGTCGGCGTTGCGTCCGGCCATGCGCCCTCCTTTCAGAGAGTCAGCCAATTGAGTGCGCCTCCAGCCACATCGCCAGCAAGCCGATCTGGTAGAGCTTGGAGGCGCGCAGCGGCGTGATATGCGCTTCAGGGTCGGCCAGCAGCGTGTCGACATAGCCGCGCTGCACAATCCCGGCCTCTGTGAAGCGCTGCGATGTGACCGCGTCGCGCACGCGTTCCAGATACGGCCCGCGCAGATATTTCAGCGCCGGCACCGGGAAATAGCCCTTGGGCCGGTCAATGACCTCGGGAGGGATCACATCGCGGCCGACATCTTTGAGGATGCCCTTGCCGCCCTCGGCGGTCTTGAACTCGCCCGGCACCCGCGCCGCCGCCTCGACCACTTCATAGTCGAGGAAGGGCGTGCGCGCTTCAAGCCCCCAGGCCATGGTCATGTTGTCGACCCGCTTGACCGGATCGTCGGTGAGCATGATCTGGGTGTCGATGCGCAGCGCCTTGTCGATGGGCCGGTCCGCACCCGGACGCGCGAAATGCTCGGCGACGAAATCGCGCGGCTTGTCGCCATTGAGCCAGCGGTCCTGCAACAGATCGCCCATTTCGGCGCGGTCACGGTCAAAGCAGGCCCTGGCATAGGTGTCCAGCGGGTCGTTGGTGTCCAGCATGGGCGGATACCAGTGATAGCCCGCGAAAATCTCGTCAGCGCCCTGCCCCGACTGCACCACTTTGACATGGCGCGAGACCTCCTGGCTGAGCAGGTAGAATCCTACGCAGTCATGACTGGTCATCGGCTCGCTCATGGCGGCGATGGCCTCCTCAAGGGCGGGCAGTGCGCGGTCCGTGTCGATGCGGATCTGGTGGTGGTCGGTTTCAAACCGTTTGGCGATAATGTCGGAATACTGGAATTCGTCGCCTTTCTCGTCGCCCACGCTGTCAAACCCGATGGAGAAGGTGGACAGGCCTGTCTGGCCAGCTTCAGCCAGCAGGCCGACGATCAGCGAGCTGTCCAGCCCGCCCGACAACAACACGCCCACTGGCACGTCGGCCACCAGGCGGCGCTTGACCGCAACGCGCAAGGAATCGGCGACCACCGCCTTCCAGTCGGCGCGCGTATAGCCGCGCTCGTCATCGCGCGGGCCGAAGCTGACATCCCAGTATTCACGTGTGGTGCGCGCGCCATCGGGTTCAATGCGCATCAAGGTCGCGGGCGGCAGTTTGCGCACGCCGCGCACCATGGTCCAGGGCGCCGGCACGACGGCGTGAAAACTGAAATAGAAGCTCAGCGCGTCGGGATCGAGCGATTTGTCGACATCGCTGTAGGTCAGGAGCGCCTGGAGCGTGGAGGCGAAGCGGATAGCGCCCGGCGTCTCGGCATAATAGAGCGGCTTGATGCCCAGCCGGTCGCGTCCGATCAGCACGCGTCCCGAATCGCGCTCGGCGATGGCGAAGGCGAACATGCCGTTCATGCGGTGGCCGAAGTCCTCGCCCCAGGCGTGATAGGCCTTGGCGATCACCTCGGTGTCGCCGGTGGAGAAGAAGCGATAGCCCTGCCCTTCCAGCTCGGCGCGCAAGTCGCGGTGATTATAGATGCAGCCATTGAACACCACGGTCAGTCCAAGCCCGGAGTCCACGAGCGGCTGCTGGGCGGCGTCGGTCAGGTCAATGATCTTCAGGCGCCGGTGGCCAAACGCGATCCGCCCTTGCGCATGCAGGCCGGATGCATCGGGCCCGCGCCGGTCCATGGTCTGGGTCGCCCGGTCGAGCGCCGCCAGATCGGGCCGCTGGTCATCAAATCGCACTTCCCCGGCGATACCGCACATGCATGTCTTCCTTTCCCGGATGGTCTGCCCGTCGCGCACGCAAATGATTTGTGAATTGCGCAGCGCATTGCGGGCCTGATGGCGGCCTCTATGTCGTGAATTTGATCGGAGAATTCAAGTTTCTCACGGCAATCGAGGGAAATCACACGGCATTGGCCTGATATTGCACTGCGGGATGTTGACCTGTGTCAGCTTCTTCCTACGTTCAGCCTGTCACGACATTTGTCAAAGTTTGTGGAGCGCCATTCGAGGCGCCAGGAGGAAATGTGGCCTTTACTCGACCGTCCAACCGTCCCGACCGTATCGACCTCGCCCAGATCGGGGAGGCCGGAGACATCGCCGTATTGCTGGCTGATGGATTTGATGCATCAGATCTGACCGAAGTTGCGACCGCGGCCGAGCGGGGCAGCTATCGCACCGTCATCGTCAGCCCGAATAAATCATTGGTGAGCGGACGGTCGGCCGCCAATGAGGAAATGAATTTCGTAGTGGACAGCCATCCCGGCGAACAGCCAGCGAGCGCTTATGCCGGCCTGCTGGTCCCTGGTGGCGAGCGCGGGGTCGCCCGTCTGATCGAAGACCAGGAATCGCGCCTGCTGATCCAGTCCTTCCTGTCCGCCGGCAAGCCGGTGCTCGCCATGGGCGAAGCCGCGGCCTGGGTCACCGAAGCGGCCGGTAAGACCCCCAATGACAGCGGCGACGCCGTCCTGGCGCTGCGCGGCGATCTGTTTGCCGCCAGCGGCGAAGACGGGCGCACCGACGCCATCTCAACCTTCATCAAAACGCTGAACCTGGTCGAAGCGGCCGCCTGACACCGGCGCGCTGCATCACCGCATACGAACAAGAAGGGCGGCTGTGGGTTCACAGCCGCCCTTTTGCGTTCGACGTTACGGCGCGGGCGCCGGTTCTTGAGAGCGTTATCGCTCCCAATCACGCTCAATGGTGCGCGAGGCCAGCAGGAACAGTATGCCGGCGACGAAGTAGAGCGACGCACCGATGGCGATGGAGTAGCGCAGCGATTGCTCGCCAAACGCCGGGGTAAGCAGCGTCGACAGCTCGCCCAGCACGTAAACGCCGACGCCGATTCCCAGAAGATTGTTGATCAACAGGAAAATGGCGGAGGCCATTGAGCGCATATTGGCGGGCGCCAGATGCTGGAACGCGGACAGAACCGGGCCGAGCCAGCTCAGTCCCAGCGCTGTGGGGATCAGGAACAAAAGCACGGCGATCAGCGGCGTGGGTGCGAATGTGCCCAGTACATAGAGCGGGAAGGCAGCGATGAACGCGAGAGCCGGGACGATGGCGTAGGCGGTCTTCTTCGCCTTGCCGAGCTTGTCTCCCAGGAGACCGCCCAGAAGAATGCCTAGGCTGCCGCCAAAGAACAGAACCGTGCCGAACACCCAGCCGGTGTCGATGATACCCAGTTCGTACGTGCGCGAGATGAAGCTGGGCATCCAGAAGAACACGCCATAGCCCATCATGGAGGAACACGACGCGCCGAGCGTCAGGAACCAGAAGGACGGCTTGGTCGCGAGAATGCGCAGCACGTCCAGAACACCCGGTTTGGTCGCAGCCTCCTCAATGGCCTTGCCGGCCAGGCCCTCGCCCTGTTGCGGGGGATGCTTGGCGATGGCGGCGGCTTTCTCCCGCTCACTGACCGGATCCAGGCCGCCGCGCTTGGGTTCGCGCATGGTGAGCTTGAAGATCGGTGCGATCAGAACGCCGGCCAGACCCACAATGATGAAGGCGGCGCGCCAGTCGAGATCCTCGCCTATGGCCCCGCCCGCGATCTGGGCGCCGGCCACGACGCCAAAGGCGCTACCGATCGGAATGCCGAGCGAATAGATCGCCAGCGCCCGCGCGCGGGCGTCTGGCGGGAAATAGTCGGCGATGAGCGAATAGGATGGCGCCACGCCGCCAGCCTCGCCAACCCCTACGCCGACCCGGGCCGCGAAAAGCTGCCAGAAATTCTGAGCCAGGCCGCAAACCGCGGTGAAGCCGCTCCATACGGTCAAAGATGCGGTGATGATCCAGGTCCGGTTGGAGCGGTCGGCCAGCCATGCAATGGGCACGCCCAGCGTGGAGTACAGGGCTGCGAACGCGATGCCGCCAAGCAGGCCGAGCTGGCGGTCATCAAGACCCAGATCTTCGCGGATCGGGATCGCCAGGATCGAGATGATCTGCCGGTCCAGAAAGTTGAAGGCATAGACAATGAACAGCATGAACAGGACCCAGGCGCGGTAACGCGCAGTGGGCGGCGCGGGCTCGGCGGCCCCCGGAGACTGGCTGGCGGCGGACATATCGCTCCCCTGGTCTGTACTTTTTTGGCGCCGGACGGCGCGGGCGTCATGATGGAACCGAAGCTCGCGTGACTGCAAAGAAAAAGCGCCGCTGGGCCTGTTCCGGGCGCCGCGGCGCTTGTCCCCCCGCCGCCCCCGAGTAGCGGGATGGGGTCGGGGCGGGGTTGGTGGGCGGCTGGCCG
>JAIUMW010000224.1 GCA_022565365.1 Oceanicaulis sp. | reverse complement strand
GGCGCGCGGCTGGAGCCCTTCTCATAGCCGAGTTCGCGGCGGATCGCGTCCATCTCGGCCGCTCCGGTGGCGATATCGGGGGCGGGCACGTCGGTGTCCGGCCCGACAATGTCACTGAACGCGCGGGCATAGGCGCGCGCGACTTCGTCGCGCTGGCTTTGGCTGAGCTTACGGGCATCAACCTTCACCGCGCCCTTGCCGCCGCCAAAGGGCAGGCCGGTCAGCGCGCATTTCAGCGCCATTAGTAGGGCCAGGCGCTCAGCCTCGCTGGCATCGGCCTCGGCATCAAAGCGGATGCCGCCCTTGGTGGGCTCGCCGCCTTGCGCAAAGCGAACGCGGAACGCCGGGAGCTCGCCCACACCCTCCACGTCCAGCGTGCGCTCCAGGCGCTGGCTGGGCTCGGCCAGACTGTTCGCAGCGGTGATCAACTTGCGTGCGCCATCGGCGCGGGCAAGCTGGGCCATGCGCTGGCGGACATCATCTGCGGGGGAGGCGGTGACGGGATCAAACATGGGCGCTCCGGGCGGTTTCACTGGTCCGTGAAATTGGGGCCGCACGGCGCGATGTCAAACCGGGATCAGACCGGTGGTGCGGGCGCCAGATGAGTGACGCGGGTCTGGAAGGCGTCGTCGCCACCGGGGGTCACGAGCAGCGGGGTGCTGCGCGCGATGGCGTCCAGCAGGGCTGCAAACCAGTCCTGATCGGCCTTGGGCACGTCAGAGAGCACCCAGGCGGTGACGCGGTCTTTGTGGCCGGGATGCCCGATGCCGATACGGCCGCGCCTGAAATCGCCCGCCACATGGGCCATGATCGAACGCAGTCCGTTATTGCCGCCATGGCCGCCGCCCCGCTTCAGGCGGAACTTGCCCGGCGCCAGATCCAGCTCGTCGTGAAACACCGTCAGCTCATTGGCGTCGAGGCGGAAAAACCGCATGGCCTCGGCCACCGAGCGGCCGGCCTCGTTGTAGAAGGTCTGGGGCTTCAGCAGCAGCACGCGCTTGGGGCCATCGGCCGTCTCGATCACGCCTTCGCACGTCTCGCCCTGGAAGCGCTTGCGCCACGGCCCCAGCGACCAGTGCGCTGCGATGGCCTCCACAGTCATAAAGCCGGCGTTATGGCGGTTGGCGGCGTATTTCGCGCCGGGATTGCCGAGCCCTGTGATCAGGTGCATGGCGTGCTCCGCACATGGAAAGGGCGGCGGCAGGAGTCAGGCTCCGGCGCGCCGCCCTTGATATGGCTCAGGGCCCGGCTGAACGCCAGCGGTACTAGTCCTCGCTGGCTTCGTCCTCGGCTTCTACCTCGGCGTCTTCGTCCGCCTCAGCGTCTTCATCGTCTTCCTCTTCACCTTCGATGACAGCGCGCGAGCCTTGCATGGTCGCGATGGTGAAGTCGCGGTCGGTGATGGTCGGCTTCACGCCGTCAGGCAGATTCACTTCGGAGATGTTCAGCGAGTCGCCGATATTCATGTGCGCGATATCGATCTCGATCGCTTCGGGGATCTGGCCCGCAGGGCAGTACACTTCGATGGTGTGGCGCACCACGTTGACCACGCCGCCGCGCTTGATGCCCGGGGCCGACTCTTCGTTGAGGAAGCGCACGGGGACTTCGACGGAGATGATCGAGCTTGCGTCCACGCGCTGGAGATCGACATGCAGCGGGAAATCGCGCACCGGGTCGAACTGGACGTCACGCGTCAGGACGGTCTGCATCTCGCCCTTGTGGTCAATGGTGATCATCTGGGCGAGAAACTTGCCCGAATTGATCGCCTTGATCAGCTCGTTGTTTTTCAGGGTGATGGCGACCGGGCTGCGATCGCCGCCATACAGCACGCCCGGCACAAGGCCGCCGCGGCGCGCTTCGCGGGCGCCGCCCTTGCCGGTGCGCTCGCGCACTTCGACGGAAAGAACAATATCGCTCATCAGACCGGTTCCTCAGGGTTCAAATGCATGCGCCGCCCAACCTGGCGGCGCACGGCGCGCGGTGACGCGCCTTGAGCGCAGCACCGCAATTCGAGCGGCGGGCTATAGCCGATCCACCAAACCCGCGCAAGGCGCGCAGTGTGCGCAATGCTGTGGTTCAGACCTGTCCAGCTGACCAGGCAAGCACGCCGGCGCCGCAGGCCACGAACAGCGCGCCAGAGATCACAGACGCGGTTTTCTCGAACGGTCCGGCCAGCTCAAGGCGGCGCCGGGCCGACGCCAGGGCGCCTTGCCCCGGCAACAGTGGCGCGGCGAGGAACACGAGCCCCACGACGGCAAGGTAGGCGCCAGCGAGCGCGGCTATACTGAGCATGACCGTCTCCTGCAAATCCACGAGTGTGTGGGTAGCAAGCTACCGGATCGGCCTGCCTGATGTCGAGATGCCCTACGCGACCACGCTGGCGCCCACTCCGCCGCCCTGCGACGGCGGTTGCAACACCGTCTCCATGATGTCCTCAATCAGGCGAAACTCTTCATGCAGCTCGGCGATGCGCTTTCGGTCATCCAGCGGTGTGAACAGGGAACCAGGTTCGAACTTGTTGCCGGTTTCGGCGGCGATCAGAAGCTCGCCACGCCCGCTTTCGGGAACCAGATCCTCGTCGAACACGCAGCGCACATTTTTGCCGGCCAGAATCTCCTCCAGCCGGAGCAAGCGCTCCATAAAGGAGGGGGTGAGCAGGTAGCGCGCCATCACCTGATCGGTGCCGTACACCTCGAACAGGCGGTCAAACCTCAGATCAACCAGGCCGATGCGCTCCAGCTTGCGCCCTGACAGATGGCGGCGCGAAAACGCCTCCAGCCCGTTGAACAACCCCTTGTCGCGGGTCACCAGCGTGACGCCCTCCACCGTGCGCGGGAAGGTGATGCGGATCAGAACGCCGCGAAACACCGTGACGTAATAGGTGCGGTCCTTGTTGCGCCGGCGCTGCTGCAGGTGCGCCTCGTAGAGCTCGAAATCGGCCCCGTGGGCCTCGCCGGAAAAATGATCTTCAAAATCACGCCGGTCGGAATTCGGGATCAGGCCATGGGACTGGAAGGCGTCAAACCGCACCGGGCTCACCGGCTTTGGCGCATAGGTCAGGCCGAAGGCAGCGGCCATGCGGGTGTTGAGACCGAGCTTCACATCCTTGCGCAATTGCGACAGCGGGTAGCCCGCCCAGGCCATAATGCCCATGGCCGTCGCCACCGCCGCGATGAGAATGACGGGCACAGGGGCGCCGGCCAGACCCAGCCCCGCACCGATCACAAGGGCGGCCAGAACCGCCGCACCGCCGCCCTTGACCAGACGGGACACAGCCGCCTTCCGCCGCGTCTCCTTTTCGCTGAGCCACGGGCCAAGCTCGGCCATGGCCTGATCGATATCCTTCATGCGCGTCCCCCCGGTCGAAAAGCCGCTTGAACCCTGCCGTGATGCGCGGGCTGCGTCCAGTGCGGCTCCATGACAGACGCCAGACGCCTTTTCCTTTGACGGGGAAAGGTGAGTCGCACCAGTATTGCAAAATTATTTCATTCTAGCAGCTGGCCGGGCGCGCGCACCCGGAGTGGCGCTCTATTTTGGAAGGCTGGCATCCATGGAAGATGTGATCTCGCAGTCGATCTTCTATGAGATCGCCGTGCTGCTCACGGTCGCCGCCGCCATCGGCCTGATCGGTCACATTCTGCGCCAGCCGCTGATCGTCAGCTTTATCGTCGTCGGCATCATCGCCGGCCCATCCGTGCTGGACCTGATCCGTTCCGACGACAGCGTCGGCGTGCTCGCCCAGCTGGGCATTGCCTTGCTCCTGTTCCTTGTGGGCATCAAGCTGGACGTCAAGCTGGTCCAGTCTCTCGGGATGGTCTCGCTGCTGACCGGCCTCGGTCAGGTCGCGTTCACCTCCTTCTTCGGCTTCTTTATCGCGCTGGCCTTGGGCTTCGACGCCATCACCAGCGTCTACATTGCTGTGGCGCTGACCTTTTCGTCCACGATCATCATCGTGAAGCTGCTCAGCGACAAACGCGAGATCGACTCCCTGCACGGACGCATCGCACTGGGGTTCCTGATCGTTCAGGACATCGTGGTGGTGTTCGCCATGATCGCGCTTAGCGCATTGGGCGTGGGCGGGCAGGAGGACGCTGGCGTTCAGGCCGTCCTCTTGGTGCTTGGCGCCGGCGTGGTCATGGTGATTCTGGTGGTGCTGTTTATCCGCTTCGCCGCCACGCCGCTGACATCAAGGCTGGCCGGATCGCCGGAACTGTTGATCACCTTCTCCATCGCCATGGCGGCGGCGTTTGCGGCGATTGGAGATATCTTCGGCGTGGGCAAGGAGCTGGGCGGTCTGCTGGCGGGTGTGGCGCTGGCGTCAACGCCTTATCGCGATGCGATCTCGGCCCGCCTGGCCTCCTTGCGCGACTTCCTCCTGTTGTTCTTCTTCGTCGCCCTGGGGTCCCAGCTCGATCTGTCGCTAATTGGCGAAAACATTCCCGCCGCGGTGGTGGTCTCGCTGTTTGTGCTGCTTGGAAACCCGCTCATCGTCATGGTGATCATGGGGGTGATGGGCTACCGCAAGCGCACCGGCTTCCTGGCCGGCTTGACCGTGGCGCAGATATCGGAGTTTTCGCTGATCTTCATGGCTATGGGGCTGGCCATCGGCCATGTGGACGAGCAGGCGCTGGGCCTGGTGACTCTTGTGGGCCTGATCACCATCGGCGCCTCGACCTACATGATCACTTATTCGCACCGGCTCTACCCGCTGCTGGAGCCGATCCTGGGCATATTCGAGCGCAAGACGCTGCAGCCGGCGGAAAATGGCGAGGCGGAAGCCGCCAAGGGACGACACGATGTCATCCTGCTGGGGTTGGGCCGCTATGGCGGGGCCATCGCCCAGCGCCTGATCAAGAACGACATCTCCGCGCTGGGCGCCGACTTCAACCCGTCCGCCGTGCGTACCTGGCGCGAGCGCGGGCTTCATACGATTTACGGCGATCTGTCCGATCAGGAGTTTCTGACACATTTGCCCCTGCGGGGCGTCAAATGGGTGATCTCCACAGCGACCGATCGTGAGACCGGCGTGGCGCAGGAAGACAGCCGCATCGCCATGATCAAAACGCTGCGCAAGTTCGGCTATGACGGCAAGATCGCGGTGACCAGCCAGCATGGCACCCGCATGGACGAGTTGATTGATGCGGGGGCCGATCTGGTGCTCCAGCCTTTTCAGGACGCGGCCGACCGGGCGGTGGATCTGATCAGCG
>JAIUMW010000223.1 GCA_022565365.1 Oceanicaulis sp. | reverse complement strand
GGGTCAGCCGGTAGAGGAGTGACAGGATCATGGCGTTGATGCCCACCGACTTGCCCGACCCGGTGGTGCCCGCGCTCAGAAGGTGGGGCATGCGCGCGAGGTCGGCCGTATAGGGCTCCCCGCCAATGGTCTCGCCCAGCGCCAGGGGCAGCTCGGCTTTGGCGTCCTCAAAGCCTTTCGACGCCAGAAGGGAGCGCAGGAACACGGTCTCGCGGCGCTGGTTGGGCAGCTCGATTCCAATGGCGTTGCGCCCCGGCACCACGGCGATGCGGCAGGCCTGGGCCGCCATGGAGCGGGCGATATCGTCGGCCACATTGATCACCCGGCTGGTCTTCACGCCGGGGGCGGGTTCGAGCTCATAGAGCGTCACCACCGGTCCGGGGCGCACGGCGGTGATCTCGCCCTTGACCGAGAAATCGGCCAGCACGGTGGCGAGCAATTCCGCGTTCTGCGCCAGCGCCGCCGGATCGGTCACGTCCTGGCGCACCTGCGAGGGCGAAAGGAGGTCAAGGCGCGGCAGAGCAAACCCGCTGGTTTCGGCAAAGGCGAGCGCGCCTTGCGCCTCTCGCACCTCGCGGTCGGACGCCTTGGCTCGCCGGCGCGGTGCGATTTTCACCGCCGGACCGGTTTCGGCCTCTGCTTCAGTTTGGGCCTTGGCGCGCAGGCCCGCGGGCGCAGTGCGGCCCTGTTTCAGGAATATCGGCGCAGTCTCGGCCCGGCCGTCAGGCGCGGGGCGCTCGGTCGCGTCACGGTCACGCCGCCAGGGGCGCGGGGCGGCGCCAATCAGCTGGTCAGCCCAGACCCGCATCGTCGCCCAGGCCAGCACCGCCCGGTCGCTGGCCGCCGCGATATCGCGCATGGTCAGCCCGAAACAAAAAAACAGGCCCGCCACCGCCAGTGTCAGACCCAGGCCTGCGGCCACAAAAGCCGCCCCCGGCGCGCCGGTCAGCGCGATCAGTCCGGTCAGGCCTGAAAGCGCGTGATCGCCCAACAGCCCGCCCAGACCCACGGCGAAGGGCCAGCTCACCGGCATGGGCAAAGAGGCTGCCGCCAGCGCAAATCCGGCCACGCCCGCAAGCCCTGCCATGAAGCGCAGCCAGCCCAGCATGGCCGAGCGTCCGCGTGCGCCGCGCGCCACCAGGATGAGGCCCCAGGTCAGCAAACCCAGCGCCGCCGCGGCGCCCGCCCAGCCAAAACCCTGAAGCAGAAGATCGGCCGCAGACGCCCCAGGCGCGCCCAGAAGATTGCCCGCCGCGCGCCCGGTGGCGGCGTTGATGCTGGGGTCCAGGGGGTCATGGCTCAGCATGGCGATCAGCGCGCCTGCGCCCAGCCCGGTCAAGGCGCCGCCCAGCACGCGCGCACGCGCCTGGGCCCACCAGCCCGGACGGGGTCTGGCGGGCGGGGTCTCAGGCGTTGGAAAGCGGCCCGGTGCGGTCATCGCTCCATGATCGCAGGGGAGTCTTCCCGCAAGGTAAACGCAAGGCTAACCGGACCGGCGCGACTCAGGCAGTCCCGGCTCAGGTCTGGCGTTCGACCATCAATTCCTTGATCTTGCCGATGGCCTTGGCCGGGTTCAGGCCCTTGGGGCAGACCTGGGTGCAGTTCATGATGGTGTGGCAGCGATAGAGCTTGAACGGGTCCTCCAGCGCATCCAGGCGCTCGCCCGTGGCTTCGTCGCGGCTGTCGGCGATCCAGCGATAGGCCTGCAGGAGCGCGGCCGGCCCCAGATATTTCTCTGAATTCCACCAGTAGGACGGGCAGGCGGTGGAACATGAGGCGCACAAAATGCACTCATACAGCCCGTCCAGTTCTTCGCGGTCTTGCGGGCTCTGGCGCCATTCGCCCTGGGGCGTGGGGGTTTCGGTCTTCAGCCAGGGCTGGATCGAGGTCAGCTGGGCGAAGAAATGGGTAAGGTCGGGCACCAGGTCCTTGATCACCGGCTGGTGGGGCAGCGGCGCGATGGAGATCGCGCCCTTGTGCTCATCAATGCCCTTGGTGCAGGCGATGGTGTTGCGCCCGGCGATATTCATCGAGCACGAGCCGCAAATCCCCTCCCGGCACGAACGCCGGAAGGCCAGGGTGGAATCGATCTCGTTCTTGATGAAGAACTAGGCGTCCAAAATCATCGGCCCGCATTTCGAGGTGTCCACGTAATACGTGTCCCAGCGCGGGTTCTCGCCGAGATCCGGGTCATAGCGATAGACCTTGAACTCGCGCAGCGCCTTGGCGTCCGACCCTTCAGGCTTCGGCCAGGTCTTGCCTTTTTTGCCCTTGGAATTGTTCGGCAGCGTCAGCTGGACCATCAGTGTCGTGTCCTGTTTGCGAGCGGTCTAGTAGACCCGTGCTTTCGGCTCGATATAGGCGATGTCGTTGGACAGTGTGTATTCGTGGACCGGGCGGTCGCCCAGCGTCACCTTGCCGGAGTTTTCATCAAACCAGGACAGGGTGTGCTTCATCCATGTCTTGTCGTCGCGGTCGGGATAGTCCTCGCGTGCATGGGCGCCGCGGCTCTCGGTGCGTGCGGCGGCCGAGTTCACCGTCACGGCGGCCTGGGCGATCAGATTGTCGAACTCCAGCGCCTCGACCAGATCGGTGTTCCAGATCATCGAGCGGTCATTGATGCGGATATCGGCCGCGCCCTGGTGGACCTTGGCGATGCGGGCCACGCCCTCGTCGAGCACCTCCTGGGTGCGGAACACCGCGCAATTGTCCTGCATGGCCCGCTGCATGTCGAGGCGCAGGGCCGCCGTCGGCGTGCCGCCGCTGGCGTGGCGCAGCCGGTCAAAGCGCGCCAGCGTCGCCTCGCCCGCCTTGGTGGTGAATTCTGGCTGGCTGGCGCCGGCCTCCACCGTGGCGCCGCAGCGCAGGCCCGCCGCACGGCCGAACACCACCAGGTCAATCAGCGAGTTGGAGCCCAGCCGGTTGGCGCCGTGCACCGACACGCAGGCCGCCTCGCCCACCGCCATCAGGCCGGGCACCACCGTATCGGGATCGCCGCCGGCCTTGGTCAGCACCTCGCCGTGATAATTCGTCGGTATGCCGCCCATATTGTAATGGACCGTGGGGAGAACCGGGATCGGCGCGCGGGTCACGTCCACGCCGGCGAACACCTTGGCGCTTTCGGAAATGCCCGGCAGGCGCTCGTGGAGGATTTTCGGATCCAGATGGTCGAGATGCAGGAAGATATGGTCCTTGTTCGGACCGACCCCGCGCCCGTCGCGAATCTCCATCGTCATGGACCGGCTGACCACGTCGCGGCTGGCCAGATCCTTGGCGTTGGGGGCGTAGCGCTCCATGAAGCGCTCGCCCTCGGAATTGGTCAGATACCCGCCCTCGCCGCGCGCGCCTTCGGTGATCAGGCAGCCCGCGCCGTAAATCCCGGTGGGGTGGAACTGGACAAACTCCATGTCCTGCAGCGGCAGGCCCGCGCGCAGCACCATGGCGTTGCCGTCCCCGGTGCAGGTATGGGCCGAGGTGGCGGAGAAATAGGCGCGGCCATAGCCGCCGGTGGCCAGAATGGTTTTTTGCGCGCGGAAGCGGTGCAGCGTGCCGTCATCAAGCTTCCAGGCTGTGACGCCGCGGCAGGCGCCCTCCTCGTCCATGATGAGGTCGAGGGCGAAATACTCGATGAAGAACTCGGTCGCGTGGCGCAGGGACTGGCCGTAGAGCGTGTGCAGGATGGCGTGGCCGGTGCGGTCTGCCGCCGCGCAAGTGCGCTGCACCGGGCCTTCGCCGAAATTGCGGGTCATGCCGCCAAAGGCGCGCTGATAGATCTTGCCGTCCTCGGTACGCGAGAAGGGCACGCCCCAGTGCTCCAGCTCGTACACGGCGGCGGGCGCCTCGCGGCACAGATACTCAATGGCGTCCTGATCGCCCAGCCAGTCCGACCCCTTCACGGTGTCGTACATGTGCCAGCGCCAGTCATCCTCGCCCATATTGCCAAGGCTGGCCGAGATGCCGCCCTGGGCGGCCACGGTGTGCGAGCGGGTGGGGAAGACCTTGGAGATGCACGCCGTCTTGAGCCCGGCTTGCGCCGCGCCCAGCGCCGCGCGCAGGCCCGATCCGCCCGCGCCCACCACGACGACGTCAAACGTATGGTCAATCCACTTATAGTCAGCCATGGACAGGCGACTCCTATGCCGCGATCACAAGGATCGAATACAACGCCGTCAGCCACAGGCCTGCAGCGATGAGCGTGTTCACGATCAGCAAGCCGGCCCGGGTGACGGGAGCGGGGATATAGTCCTCGATCACCACCTGGAGACCCAGGCGCATGTGATAAATCGCCGCTGTCAGGGTGAGCAGCATGACCAGCGCCCCCGCCGGCGAGGCGATCAGGGCGCGCGCCGCTTCGTAGCTCAGGTCCGGCAGGCGCGCGATCATCCACACAAACGCCGGGATCAGGATGACCAGCGCCACGGCCGAAACGCGCTGGGCGATGAAATGGCCAGAGCCGGTGCGGGCCGAACCCAGACCCTTGGCGCGTGACAGAGGCGTGCGCAGTCCGCTCATCAGATCAGTCCTCCCGCCAGCAGCCAGATGGCGCCGGTGATCACAATCGCGCCGATGAAGATCAGGATCGAGCGCAGGTTGGAGCCTTCAGGATCAAAGCCCAGCCCCAGATCCCAGGCCAGATGGCGCACGCCGTTGAGCAGGTGATAGATCAGCGACAGGGTGAAGCCGAACAGGGCGAGCTTGACCAGGATCGCCAGCGGCCCGGCCATCACCTCCTCGATTACGCCGTATGTCTCGGGCCCCGCGGCCAGGGCCGCCAGCCAGGCCGTGATCAGCACCGCGCCGATATAGTTGGCCATCCCGCTTATGCGGTGCGCAATGGACGAGGCCATGGTCGCATGCCAGCGCCAGATCGAAACGTGGGGGGAGAGAGGCCGGGAAGGATTGGGCGCCATGGGCGATAATTCCGCCTTTTAAGGTAGACTCTTTGATGCCGGGCTGGCTCAATTCAGCGGGATTCGCCTTAGGAAGGCGGCCCCGGAGCCAGTGCGGCTGGACAATAATCCTCGCCCCGCCAAGGTCAATGCGGGCAATGCGCTGGGGTGGATCAGGCGCGCGCATTCAGGGCGGGCGACCCGGCCGCCGCCCGGCGCGCCGGACCCACGCTGGCGGCCAGTCCGGTCAGCGCGCCGCCAGCCAGCACCAGCGCGGCGATCCGGCCATCCAGCACGAAGGGGAAGCCGACCAGGGTCTGGG
>JAIUMW010000222.1 GCA_022565365.1 Oceanicaulis sp. | reverse complement strand
CCTTTCTGTTTGTCGAGCGCGAAAACGGCGAGTTCGCCCTGCGCCGCGGATTCGAGCTCAACGCCGACGACCGTGTGCTGGTGATCGAGGATATCGTCACCACCGGCCTGTCCTCGCGCGAGTGCATAGCCGCGATCCAGGCCACCGGCGCGAAAGTCGTCGCCAAGGGCTGTCTGGTGGCACGCTCTGGCGGCAAGGCTAGCGTGGGCGTGCCGCTGATCTCGCTCGCGACGGTGAGCTTCCCGGCCTACCCGGCTGACAAGCTGCCCCCTGAGCTGGAACGCATCCCGGCCACCAAGCCAGGCAGCCGGGGGCTGAACCCGTGAGCGCGCAGCCGGTCCGTCTTGGCGTCAATATCGACCATGTTGCGACCATAAGGAATGCGCGCGGCGGCGCCCTGCCCGATCCGGTGCGCGCGGCGCACCTGGCTGTCGAGGCGGGCGCTGACGGCATCACGGCGCACCTGCGCGAGGACCGCCGCCACATCTCCGACACCGATATCGAGCGCCTGTCCAAAGAGCTGTCCGTGCCGCTCAATCTGGAGATGGCGGCGACGGACGAGATGCTGGACATCGCCCTGCGCCATGCGCCCCACGCTGTCTGCCTGGTGCCGGAAAAACGCGAAGAACGCACCACCGAGGGCGGGCTGGACGTGGCCGCTCACCACGCCCATCTGCGCCCCTTCATCGCCGCGCTGAACAAGGCGGGCTGCCGCGTCTCGCTGTTCATCGAGCCTGACCCGGTGCAGATCGCCGTGGCGGAGGCACTGGGCGCCGCGGTGGTGGAGCTGCACACCGGCACTTATTGCGAGCATTGCTTCGCCGGGCGCCGCAAGAAGGCGGCGGCGGAGCTGAAACGCCTCACCCTCGCCGCCAAGGAAGGCGCGCGCAGGGGGCTGGAGATACATGCCGGCCACGGCCTGACCTTCGACACCGTCCAGCCGGTGGCGGCCCTCCCCCAGGTGCGCGAGCTCAATATCGGCCATTTCCTGATCGGCGAGGCGATCTTCACCGGGCTGGACGACGCGGTGCGCCAGATGCGCGCCCTGATCGCCGCCGCACGCGCAGAGCTGGACTCATGATCCTGGGCGTCGGAACCGATATCATCGATATCCGGCGCATTGAACGCTCCATCGAGCGGTTTGGCGACCGCTTCAAGACGCGTGTCTTCACCGAAATCGAACGCGCCAAGGCCGCCAGCCGCAGGCGTTCGACTGACACCTTCGCCAAGCGCTTCGCCGCCAAGGAAGCCTGCGCCAAGGCGCTGGGAACGGGCATCTACCGCGGCGTCACCTGGCAGCAGATGGAGGTGATCAACCTCAAGGGCGGCCAGCCGACGCTGAAGCTCACCGGCGCGGCGGCCGAGCGCCTGCAGTCGCTGACACCCGACGGTCTGGAGCCGCGCATCCACGTCACCCTGACCGATGATTATCCCTGGGCTCAGGCCTTCGTGATCATCGAGGCGCTGGACCCGGCCCGGCCGGGGGCCGCGTGAACGCCGCCGACCCGGCCCGCGCGCGCCGCGCCCGGCGCATTGCGCGGGCGGTGCGCCGTGTGCGCGCCGACCAGCGCCTGATCATCACGCTGCTGCTGGCCGCCGTGCTGGCGCTGGGCATACGTACGCTGGTGTTCCAGCCCTTCACCATTCCGTCTGAGTCCATGCGCCCGGCGCTGGAGCCGGGCGATTATATCGCCGTGTCCAAATGGCCCTATGGCTGGTCGCGCGCCTCCCTGCCCCTGTCGCCGCCGGTGGGGTCAGGGCGCCTGTTCGGTCGCACGCCCACGCGCGGCGATATCGTGGTGTTCGCGCCCGCCCATGCGCCGGCTTCAGCCTATATCAAGCGCGTCATCGGGCTTCCCGGCGATATGATCACGCTCACTGGCGGCATGGTGTTCATTAATGGCGAACCGGCGCCGCGCGGGCTGCTGGGCGAGGAGACGCGCATCGCTCCTGACGGGACGCTGACGCGCTATGACCGCTGGCAGGAGATACTGGGCGACGGGCGGGCCTGGGACGTGCTGCAGGGCGCGCCCGGCGCTCATGATGATTATGGCCCGGTGGTGGTGCCGGAGGGGTATCTGTTCGTGCTGGGCGACAATCGCAGCGAGTCGCGTGACAGCCGCACAGGCCCGCCAGAGGGCCCCGGCATGGCGCCCATCGACTCTGTGATTGGACGCGCCGACCGGGTGCTGATTTCGGTGCGTCCTGATTTCAGCCTGTGGCGTCCGTGGACCTGGGCGCGTATCCGCGCCAACCGCACGCTGGCCCCTCTGGACCCGGAGCCGAGATGAGCGACCGATTTCAGGATGTACAGGCGCGCATCGGACACGCCTTCGCCGATCCGGCCCTGCTGGAGCGCGCCCTCACCCACGCCTCCCACGGCGACGGGCGCTCGCGCGCGGCGTCCAATGAGCGGCTGGAGTTTCTCGGCGCCCGGGTGCTGGGCCTGATGGCCGCTGAAGCGCTGCATGAACGCTTCCCCGACCTGGATGAGGGCGGGCTGGCGGTGCGCCTCAATGCGCTGGTCAACAAGCATGCCTGCGCGCGCGCGGCGCTGCGCTGCGGCCTGGGCGAAGGCCTGCGCCTGTCCGCGGCCGAGGCGCGCCTTGGCGGACGCGAAAAAGCCTCCATCCTGGCCGATGCTTGCGAGGCGGTGATTGGCGCGCTGTTTCTCGATGGCGGGCTGGACGCGGCGCGCGCCTTCTTTCTCACCCAGTGGGCTGAAGAGCTCGACGGGCTGACCAAGCGGCCGCGCGACGCCAAATCCCGCCTGCAGGAATGGGCCGCCCAGACCGGGCGCCCGCCTCCTGTCTACACGGTTCTGGCGCGTTCCGGTCCCGATCACCGCCCCAACTTTACCGTCGAGGTGCGCGTAGGCGAGCTTCGCGGCGAGGCGCAGGGTTCATCCAAACAGGGGGCCGAACGCGCGGCCGCCGATCAGCTTCTGTCTGCGGAGACCGGTATATGAGCGACACAGCCCCCAAACCCGGCGCCAGCATGCCCGACACGCCCGGCGCCCGCGCCGGCTTCGCCGCCATTATCGGCGCGCCGAACGCTGGCAAATCCACGCTGGTGAACGCGCTGGTGGGCCGCAAGGTCTCCATCGTCACCCCCAAGGTCCAGACCACCCGCTTCCAGATCCGCGGCGTCATGCTGCGCGGGGCGGCGCAGGTGGTGCTGGTGGACACGCCCGGCGTGTTCCGCCCGCGCAGACGCCTGGACCGCGCCATGGTGGCCGCCGCCTGGGACGGGGCGTCGGACGCCGACATCATCGTCCACGTGGTGGACGCAGCTGCCCAGCTCAAAGGCGGCGGCAAGAGCGTGGAGGATGTGGACCGGGTGATCGAGGGGCTGAAAGTCCATGATCTCAAGGCCATCCTGGCGATCAACAAGATCGATCTGGTGCGCCGCGAGGAGCTGCTGGAGCTGTCGCGCCAGCTTTTCGAGAGCGGCGTCTATACGGACGTGTTCATGATCAGCGCCACCAATGGCGACCGCACGGCCGATCTCGCCGAAGCGCTGGGCCGCGCCATGCCCGAAAGCCCCTGGCTCTATCCTGAAGACCAGATCGCTGATCTGCCCGAGCGCATGCTGGCCGCCGAGATCACGCGCGAGAAGCTGTACCTGCGCGTCCACGAGGAGCTGCCCTACGCCCTCACCGTGGAGACTGAAAGCTGGAAAGAGCAGAAGGACGGCTCCGTGCGCATCGAGCAGACCATTTATGTGGAGCGCGAGGGCCACAAGCCGATCATTATCGGCAAGGGCGGCGCCACGCTGCGCTGGATCGGGGAGCATGCCCGCCTGGAGCTGGAGGGCGATCTGGGCCGGCGGGTGCATCTCTTCCTGCCCGTGAAAGTGCGCCCCGGTTGGAGCGAGGAGCGCGCGCGTTTCTCGGCCCTCGGCCTAGAGTTTGACGTGTAATGGAGTGGACGGCGTCAGGCCGCATCCTGGCGGTGCGCCCCCACGGTGAGACCAGCGCCGTGGTGGAGATCCTGACCGCCGAGCATGGCCGCCATGCAGGCCTGGTGCGCGGCGGACGCTCGCGCGCCATGCGCCCCGTGCTGCAGCCGGGAAACCGCGTGCGCGCGGTCTGGCGCGCGCGGCTGGAGGAGCATCTGGGCGCCCTCACGGTGGAGGCTGAAGACCTCTCCACCGGCGCGATCATGGAGGACCCGCTGGCGCTGGCCGGCCTCAACGCCCTGTGCGCCATGGCCTCGCTCTGCCTGCCCGAGCGCGAGCCGCACCCGCGCGTGGCCGAAGCCTTTGATCTGGTAACCGAACACCTCACCGACCCGCAGATGTGGCCGGCGCTATATGTGCGCTGGGAGCTCGGCGTGCTGGCAGACCTCGGCTACGGGCTCGATCTGCGCCATTGCGCGGCTACGGGCGTCACTGAAAAACTGATCTATGTGAGCCCCAAATCCGGCCGTGCGGTCAGCGCAGAGGGCGGCGCGCCGTGGAAGGACAAGCTGCTGGCCCTGCCCGGCTTCCTGACTGGATCAGGCGCGGTGGCGCCCGGCGATATCGGCGCAGGCCTGCGCCTCAGCGCGCATTTCCTGGAACGCCGCGTGCTCTGGCCCGCCGACAAGCGCCTGCCGGATGCCCGCGCGAGGCTGATCGAGAGGCTGGAGGCGGAGCAGAGGGTTTAGCGATTGGGCACCGTCCACACCGCGACCGATCCGGGCTCAGCGGCGACATAGACCACGTCGAAATATTCTTCCGTCCGCCCGAACACCGGCCCGGCGCTGGTCATGGCGGCGATGTTGTAGCAGCCCGTGCTGGCCGGAAACGACATGGAGGCGCCCGGCGCAATGCGCTGGCGGTCCAGCCGGTCATAGCCGTAATCGGGCTGGCCCATCAGGGTCTGGCCGCAAATGCCGATGCGAAGGTCCGTGATCGGATGCTGCGAGGCGTTGCGCACCTCGATGGCGCCCAGCGGCGCGCCCGGCTGCACCAGCGGAATATCACCCATCCCGCACCCGGCCAGGGCGAGGCCCGCGAGGGCGGCGCCGGCGAGCTTCAGATTTCCAGATGTCATGTCAGCCCCCTGTGAACCGAGGATCAAAGGGTCGCGCAATAAAGCACAGGGAGCAAGTCTGCGCCTTGCCTCAAGCCTACATCAGCCCCGGGGCGGCAAGCGGGCCCTCCCAGCCCCAGCGTCCCCGGGGGGTCGGTGCAGCCCGTGAACCCCGGGCTGCAACCCGCGCCCGCCGCGCCGGCCCCCCCGCGGTG
>JAIUMW010000221.1 GCA_022565365.1 Oceanicaulis sp. | reverse complement strand
GGAATTGATCGTGGGCGAAAAGACGGGGGATCTGGCCGTCAGCCGCGCCATCGATTTCGTCGGCAAGATCAAGAAAACCCCGATCGTGGTGGCCGATACGCGCGGCTTCTACGCCAATCGCTGCGTGATGCGCTATATCGAGCAGGGCATGTATCTGCTCACCGAAGGGGTCAAACCCGCCCTGATCGAGAACGCGGCGAAGATGGCCGGCATGCCGGTCGGCCCGCTCTCCCTGCAGGACGAGGTGGCCATTGATCTGGGCTACAAGGTGCTCCAGCAGACCAAAAAGGATCTGGGCGACGCGTTCGAGGACACCCCCAACGCCCACGTCATCGAGACGATGTATGAGCTGGGGCGCTATGGCCGCAAGAACGCCAAGGGCTTCTACGTGTATGACGGCAAGTCCAAGCGGCTGTGGGACGAGCTCGGTCAGTTCGCTCCGAACGGCAAACTGCTTCCCGATGACCAGCAGCCGAGCGTGGACGAGATCAAGGACCGCATCCTCTACGCCCAGGCGATCGAGGCGGCGCGCACCATGGCTGAAGACATTGTCGCCGACCCGCGCGAGGCCGATGTGGGCTCGATCCTGGGCTGGGGCTTTGCGCCCTATACCGGCGGCGTCCTGTCCTTCATCGACACGGTGGGCGCAGCCCATTTCGTCAAGCGCGCCGATGAGCTCAAAGCCAAATACGGCAAGCCGTTCGAGGTGCCGCAATTGCTGCGCGACATGGCGGCCAAGAAGGAAACCTTCTACGGCCGGTTTGCGCCCAAGCAGGCGGCCTGAGAAAACTGGAGGCGGCTTAGGGGGCATGCCCCCTAAGCCTCCTCCGTCTCCGCTTTCAGGCGCGCGCGCTGCTGCTCCAGGGTCTCCGGGTAGTTCTCCGTGTCGCCGTAATCGAGAAACTTCGCATAGCGCGGGTGCGTCCCCTTCACGCGTTCGGCGTGCTTGATCGGACACCAGTACTGCTCGGTGCGCGAGGCGATCTCGTGGACATAGGCGAGCACGCCGTTGGCGTAGGAGCAGTAGAGGCAATTGATTTTCTGCAGCACATTCAGATAGGGCAGGCGGTGGCGGTCGAACACCAGATACTCGCGCCGCTTCACCTGCCGCAGCCCGTAGACGCGGAAGCAGATCGCCTGGAACAGGCTGGCCGTCAGATCGAGCAGCGCCACCGGAATCGCCACCGCATAGATGAAGGGCGCGGTGAGGATTTCCAACAGCCCCGAATTCGCCAGAAACCGCCCCGCCGACATTTTCAGCTTGTGATGGCGGGCCGTCATTTCGCGGCCGAAGACGGCCCGGCCTTCCGTCCAGCGCACCCCCAGCTCGCGCCGCCGCGCAATCAGCTCCGTTTCCAGTTCGTCCTCCAGCGCGCGGATATGCGCGATGAGGTCGTCAATCGTGCGTCTCATGGGGCAGGCCTCCGCGACGGGTGAGGGGCCAGTGTGGCACGGATGGCGGCGCAAAGCGCCGCAGCGTATCTTCCCGGCCACACGTCCGGCAAAACCAGCGAGGGCGGCGCCAGCACCCCACCCGACCCGGCGCTGCGCGCCCCACCCCGGCCCTCCCCCATCGAGGGGAGGGAAGGAGGTCTCACGCACTCACCACACCTGCCTTCCCGGCCGACCGAAGGGCGAGCCGGGATCCATCTACCGATGTGGGCAAGCTGCGCGGCGGTTGAAACGGTCCGGGATGGATCCCGGATATGTGCTCACGCAAATTCCGGGAAGGCAGGGTTGGGGCTTTGGGGATTTCCTTCTCCACCCTCCGCTTGTCCCACGCCCCGCAGCGGGCTAGGTCTCAGGGTATGAGCGAGCGAGTCCTTCCCCTGTCGGGTGTCTATAATTTCCGCCGGTTCGGCCATTACGAGGCGGATGGCGGGCGTGTGGCCGACCGGCTGTACCGGTCGGGTCAGTTTTCGCGGGCGACGCCGGAGGATCAGGCGCAGCTCGACGGGCTGAATATCCAGGTGGTGGCCGATCTGCGCCGCCCGCGCGAGCGTGAGCTGGAGCCCAGCTTCTGGGTTCAGCGCCAGGCGGTGCGGGTGCTGGCCAGCGACCATGCCGGCCATGCCGAGCCGCCCCACATGGTGTTCCTGCGCGACAGCGATATGAGCCTCAAATCCATTCGCCGGTTCATGACCGAGACCTATAAGCGCCTGCCGTTTGACGAGGGCAATATGGCGGTGTTCCGCGCCGGGTTCGAGGCGCTGGCCGAGGCCGATGACGAGGCGGGCTTCGTGGTCCATTGCGCGGCGGGCAAGGACCGCACCGGGATATTCTGCGCCTTCCTGCTGATGGAGCTCGGCGTGGACGCGGATGCGGCGCGCGAAGACTATCTGATGACCAATACGGCGGTCGATTACGACGAGCTCGCCCCGAAAGTGCAGGCGCGCCTGCACGAGCAGCTGGGCAAGCATGTGGGTGATCGCGAGATCCGCGCCTTTCTGGGCGTGGAGGATGGTTATCTGGACGCAGCGCTGGAGGCGGTGGGCGATGTTCACGCCTATTTGCGCGGGCCGCTGGGCCTGTCGGAGGCCACGCTGGAGGCAGTGAGGGCGAGGCTGATCACGCCGTGAGCGCAATGCGCCTGCCTGGCTGGATCGATCCCGACGCGGCGCTGGCCGCATTCGACGGTGCGCCCTGGACGCTTTTGATGCGCGGCGGCGGGGCTGATGGGCGCGGGCGCTACAGCTATCTCTGCGCCGAGCCTGATTTCACCATTCTTGACGACGATCCCGCGCGCGGATTTGCGCGCCTGCGCGAGGGTTTCCGGCCCGGCGCGCCCGATGAGGCGGCGGACGCGGGCGAGGGCGGGTTCGCGGGCGGCTATGCCGGCCTGCTGGCCTATGATCTGGGCCGGGCGTTTGAGACACTGCCGCAACTAGAGCCGGGGCTGGGCGCCTGGCCGGCGCTGGCCATGGGCTGGTACCCGGCGGTGATCCGGTTTGATCATGCGATGCGCGAGGTCGAGGTGCGCGGCGAGGCCGCGGCGGCCCGGCGCCTGGCCGGCGTGATCGCTGATGCGCCGTTCGAAGCGATCGCGCCAGAGCCGCGCGGCGGGGCGAAGCTCACCCAGGTCTGGAGCGATGCGCGCTATCTCGACGCCGTGCGCCAGGCGCTCAGCCTTGTGGCGGCGGGCGACATCTTTCAGGTCAATCTCTCCCATCCCTTGCGCGGGCACATGGCGGGTGCGGATGCGCCGCAGCGTCTGGCGCTGCGTCTCGCCGCGTCCAGCCCGGCGCCGTTTTCAGCGCTGATGCGCCTTGATGAGACCCGCGCGCTGGTCACCAATTCGCCCGAGCGTTTCGTGACGGTCAGCCCGGATGGCCTGATCGAGACCCGGCCCATCAAGGGTACGCGCCCGCGCCGGGCCGATCCGGCCGAGGATGCGGCGGAGGCGGCTGCGCTGGCGGCGTCGGAGAAGGACCGGGCGGAAAACCTGATGATCGTGGACCTGATGCGTAATGATCTGGCGCGCGTGTGTTCGCCGGGCAGCGTACGCGTGCGATCCCTGTTTGAGGTGGAAGCCTTCGCCAATGTCCATCACATGGTTTCGGCGGTGGAGGGGCGTCTGGCGCCGGGGCGGGATGTGTTCGACCTGATCGCGGCGAGCTTTCCGCCGGGCTCGGTCACCGGCGCGCCCAAGCTGCGGGCCATGGAGATCATCGCTGCGCTGGAGGGCGAGAGCCGGGGCCCCTATTGCGGGGCGTTGGGCTGGATCGGCGCGAACGGAGCGGCCGACTTTAACGTGTTGATACGAACTGCTGCCATGCTGCGGCGCGAATCGGGATGGGATGTGGAGGTGCGCTCGGGCGGGGCCATCACCATCGGATCCGACCCGGACGCGGAGCTGGATGAGACGCGCGCCAAGGCGGCGGCGCTCAAGCAGGCGGTGGAGGAGACGGCATGGGCGAGGTCTGGCTGAACGGTGAGTTTGTGGCGGCTGAAGAGGCGCGCCTGAGCATCGCCGATCGCGGCTTCCTTTTGGGCGATGGCGCCTTCGAGACCATCCGCGCCGACCAGGGCCGGCTGCGCCGCTGGGCGCGCCACCGGGCGCGGCTTGCCGGGGCGCTGAACGCGCTGGAGATCGCGGCGCCCGACTGGGACCAGGTGGAGGCCGCCGCCCGGCGCCTGTCGCGCGGGATGGGCGATGCCGTGGTGCGCCTGACGGTGAGCCGGGGCGATCACGGGCCGGGGATGAGCGCGCCATCGGGCGAGCCAGGTACAGTGCTGATCACCGCGCGGCCCTTGCCGCCGCCGCCATCAGCCCTGTCGCTGACGCTGGTGCGCGAGCCCAAACGCGAGCCGTCGAGCCTGACGACCCGGTTCAAGCTCACCCAGTATGCCGATCCGCTCCACGCCCGGCGCCACGCCGCCAGCGTGGGCGCGGACATGGCGGTGATGCTGTCCTCGGCGGGCCATGTATCCTGCGCTGACAGCGCCAGCCTGTTCTGGGTGGAGAAGGGCGGCCGGGTGATGACGCCCGGCGCCGATTGCGCGGCGCTGAACGGCACAGCGCGCGGCGCGCTGATGCTGGCGTGTTCAGAAGGCGGCGTCACGCTGGAGGAGGTGAAGGCCGGCCCGGACGCGCTGAAATCGGCCGAGGCGATGTTCGTCACCAACGCCGTGCTGGCCTGGTCCCGGTGGCGCGGCTGGACGACCACGCCTTTGTGGCCAATCACCCGCTGCTGTCGCGCCTGGCGGACATGGAACGGGCGGCGGAGTAATCCCCGCCGCCCGCGTTCGATCCGCCCTTGGGACGTAAAGCCTAGAAATTCGCCCGGCGCATGCCCTGCAGGGAGTCCAGCACGGCGCGCGCATCGTCGGCGGGCTTGCGCTTGCGCTTGGCCTGGGGCTGGTAAGCCATCTGGGCGTGGGCGTCGCAATAGGCGCCGCCGGGCCGCGTGGAGCGGCCGCAGAAGCGGAACTCGGCGTCGGACGGATCGCCGATCGGCCATTTGCACATGCCCTCGCGCAGGGTCAGCACCGTGGCGTACTCGCCATTGGCCATGCGCTTGGCGTCCACCGGCGCGGGCAGGTTCTGAACCTGCGCGGGCGCCGGGGCCGGCTGGGCGGCGGCGTCAGCCACGACACGTGGCGCGGGCGCTGCTGCGGCGGCGGGGCGCGGCGCACGGGCGGCGGCCGGGCGCGTCACAGGGCGGCGGACCGGCCGCGCGGGCGCCGCACGGCCGGAGAGGCCCAGACGGTGCCCCTTGCCAATCACGGCCTTG
>JAIUMW010000220.1 GCA_022565365.1 Oceanicaulis sp. | reverse complement strand
GATGTTGCGGCCCGCGCGACACTGAGCCAGCTGAGGGATTGTCAGTGATTGCAATAACGGCAATCATGGAGGGAGAAGTTGAGGGGGCGGCGCATGACCATGAAGGCTCAAGGCGTTGAGACTCAACGCCCGATTCCCCGAACAGGCCGGAATTCATGATCAGCTTTACAGCGATTGCGGTGGTTCTCCTTGCGGCGGGCGCCGGAGTTTTCTGGATGCAGCGCGTTGGCAAGTTGCGTGGCGCGGTTGTGGGCATGTCGCTGGCATTGTTCCTGTCGGCGGTCCTTGTGCAGATGGTGCTGGCACTGGCGGTTTTCGGGCAGTCTCCGCAGGCCTTGCTCAGGACGCCCTTCCCGGTATCCCCATGGCTGCTGGCCGGTTTTTTGTGCATCGCTGCGCTGACCGAGGAAGCGGCGCGGGCCGTGACGAATTTGCGGTTGCTCAAATTTCCGGACTTGAAGGCCAGGCTCTGTCTCGCCGCCATCTGGTGGATCATAGCGACGTGGATGGCTGTGCTGAACCCGGCCGTCCCTTTTCTGGACAATGCCGGCTCACTCGCAGCCGAGCAGGGGCTTGAGGCTGCCCTGGCCCGCGCGGATCACGAGGCGGTCAGGGTCATAAACGGGATCGGGAGCATTCTGGCCAACCGCCTGCCGTCTCTAGGGATTTATCTGGCGTCGGCATGGCTCATCGCGCCGGGGCCGGCGCTGCCGATCCGTCTGGCCGCCGCGGTGGTGCTCCATGCCGCGTTCAACATCCTGACGCTGATCGTCTTGCGGCTGCCTTGAGCGTTTGCGGCAGTTCTAGACGTAAAATTCTGTCCGCCGGTCGCGGAAAAAGCCCCAGGCGGCGCGGTGGGTGTCGAGGAAGCGGCGGTCGAAGCTGGCGCTGAGCACGCCGGTCTCGGTGCGGCCCAGCTCGGCGGTCACCTCGCCGGTATGATCGCAGATGAAGCTGGCGCCATAAAAAACCTGGCCGTTTTCGTCGCCGATGCGGTTGGCCGCGCCCACGGGGATGACATTGCACACCGCATGGCCCTGCATGGCCCGGCGCCAGCGCGCGGCGGTGTCGAGGCTCGCATCATGGGGTTCTGACCCGATGGCGGTGGGGTAGAGCAGGACTTCAGCGCCCATCAGCGTCATGGCGCGCGCGCATTCGGGGAACCACTGGTCCCAGCAAATGCCGACGCCCACGCGGCCAAAGGCCGTGTCCCAGACCTTGAAGCCGGTGTCGCCGGGGCGGAAATAATACTTCTCCTGATAGCCCGGCCCGTCAGGGATATGGCTCTTGCGGTAGACGCCCAGCGCCTTGCCGCCCGCGTCCAGCATGACCAGCGAATTATAATAGCGCGGCCCTTCGCGCTCGAAGATGGAGACCGGGATGGCCACGTTCAGCTCGGCGGCGAGCTTTTGCATGGCGATGACGCACGGATGGTCCATGGCAGGATACGCGTGGGCGAACCAGCGTTCTTCCTGGCTGGTGCAGAAATAATGGGTCTGGAACAGCTCGGGCGGCAGGATCACCTGCGCGCCGCCTGCCGCCGCCTCGCGCACCAGGGCGGAGACGGTCTGGATGTTCTCGTCCATGTCCAGGCTGAAAGCGCTTTGCAGGACGGCGATATGGATCGTGTCGCTCATGGGCGGACAGGGGTCCCTTCAAGACGGGTGGGCCTGACGGCGAACGCAGCGCCAGAGCGCGCTCGCCTTAGCATGCAGCCGCGCGCGGGTCATCCCGGCAGGGCCGTCACGGGTGGCTGGGGTCAGCCCCTGTGGCGGACGAATCGCGCGGGCTGGGCGGCGATGAGGCGGTTGTCCGGATCGAGGCCCGCCGCCGCCACATAGGCGGCGTACGCGGCGTCAAACCGGCCCGCATGCTCCAGGGCGATGGCGATATTGAAGCGCGCCAGCGCCGGGTCGGCGCCGCGCTCGCCTGCTTCGCGCGCCGCTTCGATGGCGCTGTCATAGGCGCCCGCGCGGATGCGGGCGGCCGACAGGCTGAGCCAGGCTTCGGCCAGCCCGGAATCGTCGCGCACGGCGTCTTCCAGATCGGCGCGGGCGGCCATGACATCATTGCGCTTGCGGGCGATCACGCCGCGATTGGTCAGGGCGCGGGCGCGGTCGGCCGGGGTGATGGGGTCAGCGCGCAACACCAGATCACAGGCGCCCAGCGCGCGGGCGGGCGGCGCGCTGGCGCGGGCGGCTGATTCGCATTCGGCGCGGGCGGTGTCGAGCACCGGATCATCGCCGCTGCGCGCCTGGGCCAGTGCGCCGGGCGCGCAGGCGCTGGCGGCGAGCGCCGCACCGGCCAGCAGCGCGGCGATATCCTTCACACTCATTGCGGACAGCGCGATCATGACGTAATCCTTCAGGCGTTGAATGGGGCGAACACGCTATTACGCTAGCAAACCTGCGCACCTGCGGCCAGCGCTCCGCAGGCGCCATCGGGGTGAAAAAACCTGAAGCGTTGCGACAAAAAGGCGCTTATACCGCCCCTGACAGCGTCACCCTGGCGGCGTATATACCGTCGCGCTG
This sequence comes from Oceanicaulis sp., assembly GCA_022565365.1. Taxonomy (GTDB): domain Bacteria; phylum Pseudomonadota; class Alphaproteobacteria; order Caulobacterales; family Maricaulaceae; genus Oceanicaulis. Next base: position 2,731 of record JAIUMW010000220.1, on the reverse strand, counting down.
ATGCGGGGCCCGATTCCGGGTCTGCGCCGTAAACAGTTCAAATCCCTGGGGGAACCATGCGTTTCTCGACCGTTCTGGCCGCCCTTGCTGCTTTCATCGCCTTTTCCGCCGCCGCGTCGGCGACGGTGATCGGCATTCCCACTGATGGCGATCTGGGCTTTCAGCCGTCCGCTTCGCCGATCATGGATCAGATCTACGGCTTCCACACGCTGCTGCTGATCATCATTTTCGCCATCTCCCTGTTCGTGCTGGCGCTGCTGGTTTGGGCGATGTGGCGCTATGATCACAAGCGTCACCCCGAGCCGAAGAAATTCAGCCACAACATGACGGTTGAAGTGCTGTGGACGGTGGTGCCGATCCTGATCCTGGTGATCATCGCGGTGCCGTCCTTCCGCCTCCTGTACGATCAGGACGTGATCCCGGAAGCGGACTTCACCATCAAGACCACCGGCAATCAGTGGAACTGGACGTACGAGTACCCCGACCATGGCGGGTTCGAGTTCGTGTCCAGCATGGTCGACGACGAGTTTCTGGGCGAACACCCCTTCGCCGCGCACCGCAATCTGACCACGGATGTGCCCGTGGTGGTCCCGGTTGATGCGGTCGTGCGCATGCAGGTGACCGCGTCTGACGTGATCCATTCGTGGACCATCCCCTCGTTCGGCATCAAGATGGACGGCATCCCCGGCCGCCTGAACGAGACCTGGTTCCAGGCCACCCGCGAGGGCATTTTCTACGGCCAGTGCTCGGAGATCTGCGGCATCCGCCACGCCTTCATGCCCATTGAGGTGCATGTGGTGCCGCAAGAGATTTTCGATACCTGGGTGGTCGCCGCGCAAGGCGATCCCTACGGCGCCATCGATGTCCTCACCGCCTATTATGACTCGCTGCGCGGTGACGCGCAGCTGGCCTCCGCCCGCTAAGGAGAGCGAATATGTCGTCTTCCGCCGCCACCGCCCACGACGATCACCGTCCCAGCCCCTGGGACTGGAAGCGCTGGGTCTATTCCACGAACCACAAGGACATCGGCACGATGTACCTGATCTTCGCGATTATCGCGGGGGTTATCGGGGGCGTGATGTCGGGCCTGATCCGCTGGGAGCTGGCCGAGCCGGGTCTCCAGGTGTTCAATGGCGGCTTCTGGGGCAATGAGCATAACTACAACGTCATCGTGACGATGCACGGCCTGATCATGATCTTCTTCATGGTCATGCCCGCGATGATCGGCGGGTTCGGCAACTGGTTTGTGCCGCTGATGATCGGCGCGCCCGACATGGCCTTCCCGCGCATGAACAATATCTCGTTCTGGCTGCTGCCCTTCTCGCTTTTGCTCTTGCTGATCAGCATGTTCGTGCCCGGCGTGGGCGGAGAGGACGGGTTTGGCGGCGGCTGGGTGATGTATCCACCCTTGTCGACATCAGGCCATAACGGGCCCGCCTTCGACCTGGTGATCCTGTCGCTGCACATCGCCGGCGCCAGCTCGATCCTGGGCGCGATCAACTTCATCACCACCATCTTCAACATGCGCGCGCCGGGCATGACCCTGCACAAGATGCCGCTGTTCGTGTGGTCGATGCTGGTGACGCCCGTCCTGCGTCTGCTGGCCGTGCCGGTACTGGCGGGCGCGCTGACCATGCTGCTCACCGACCGCAATTTCGGGACGACCTTCTTCGACCCGGCAGGCGGCGGCGATCCGGTGATGTTCCAGCACCTGTTCTGGTTCTTCGGCCACCCCGAAGTGTACATCCTGATCCTGCCGGGCTTCGGCATGATCTCCCACATCGTGTCCACCTTCTCCAAGAAGCCGGTGTTCGGCTATCTGGGCATGGCCTACGCCATGGTGGCCATCGGCTTCATCGGCTTCATCGTGTGGGCCCACCACATGTACACCGTGGGCATGGACGTGAATTTGAAGGCCTATTTCGTGGCCGCGACGATGATCATCGCGGTGCCTACGGGCATCAAGATCTTCTCGTGGATCGCGACCATGTGGGGCGGTTCGATCAGCCTGCGCACCCCCATGCTGTGGGCCATCGGCTTCATCTTCCTGTTCACCGTGGGCGGTGTGACGGGCGTGGTTCTGGCCAATGCCGGCATCGACGCCAGCTTGCACGACACCTATTACGTGGTGGCCCACTTCCACTACGTGCTGAGCCTGGGCGCGGTGTTCTCGATCTTCGCCGGCTTCTATTACTGGTTCGAGAAGATCTGGGGCGTGAAGTACAACTCCTTCCTGGCCAAGACCCAGTTCTGGCTGTTCTTCGTGGGCGCCAATGTGATCTTCTTCCCGCAGCACTTCCTGGGCCTCCAGGCGATGCCGCGCCGCTATGTCGATTTCGCGGACGGCCACGCCTTCTGGAACCTGGTGTCCTCGTGGGGCTATGTGGTCATGGCGCTGGGCATGATCGTGTTCTTCATCCTGCTGATCGAGGCGGCGGTGCGCCGCCGTCCGGCGGAAGCCAATCCGTGGGGCGAGGGCGCGACGACGCTGGAGTGGACCCTGTCCTCTCCGCCGCCCTTCCACCAGTTCAATGAATTGCCGCGGATCAAATAGGCCAAGGGCCCGATTGGAACGCCTCTCGTGACCACCATACCGTCGATACGCCTGGATCAGGGCGGCGCTGCAGACGCAGCGCCGCCCGAAGCCATCGAACCGGCCGTCGCTGACGCGCCGGCCGGGGGCTCGGGCGTGGGGGAGTATATGGCCCGGATGCAGCCGCGCGGGGTGGCG
>JAIUMW010000219.1 GCA_022565365.1 Oceanicaulis sp. | reverse complement strand
GGGCGCCAGCCGGCGCCCTCCGGCAGAAAACCGTCAGCGTCATAAAGCGTGATCGACCAGAACGCGTCCGCCGGCGGCAAGGCGCCCGGGGGAAAGTGCAGATCATAGCTGTGCAGGCTGTGCAGCGGCTCACCGTCGCGGTCCACCGAGGTGTTGGGATAAATCGCGTCCGCCGCCAGATTGGCGCCGAGCCCGATGCGCGCCACGCCCGCACGCAGGGCGTAGTTCGTGCCGTAATCGCCGCGCCCCTCAGTCAGCGTGCGCCAGCCCTGCGGCCCCGGAAGCTGGCGGTCGGCGTCCGCCAGCCTGTCACGCGCGACCCCCACGCCGCGCGCCATAACCCGGCGCGCCAGCAGGCCATGGCCGCTCCAGTCCAGCGCCCCTGTCTCCGGATCAACACCCAGCGCGGCCAGGCGCGCGGTCATATCCGCATCCTGCGCCCGCGCGGGATTGTGCGCCATCAGTCCGGCAAGGCGGGTGAAGAATTCATCCGGCGCCAGCGCCGCCACCGCATCGGGCGGGCGCTGGCCGGTATCGCCTGAGCGCGCGGCAGCTGAGGGCGGCGCAGCGGTCAGCGAGATGGCGTCCTGCAGGGCGTGAACAGGCGCGAAATCCTCGTCCGGCGCGACCTCGATGCGTCCGATCAGCCAGGCCATGGGCGTGGAGACGCGCACATGCACGGCGCCGGGCAGGGCCGGCCCGTCCCAGTCCGGTCCGGTGATGAAGGCGAGCCCCGGCCCTGATCCGGCGCTGCGCGAGCCCGGCGCGCCGGCCACATCGGTCCAGGCGTCCAGCACCTGCAAGAGCCAGTAGCGCTCGCCCATGTCCGGCCAGCGCAGCACCGCCGGACCGGACGACAGATCAAGCCAGGCGATGGAATAGAGCGTGTCGAGATTGGGCCGCACCACCGTGTCGTCCCCCGCCTGCGGCAGGTCCCGGCGATGGTGGATTGTGTTGATCCCGCCCGCCTCGCCTTCAGCCTCGAGGCGCGCCAGCATCACCGCGCGCGTCTCCTCCATCAGCACCAGCGGATAGCCGAACACATAAGCCTCGCCCGCGCTCTGCCCCAGATCACGCAAGGACAGGCCGTCGGGATTGCGCGTCAGCACATGCCAGCCCGCCGCCGCGGCGGCGGCCAGGACGAGCACGGTGAGGAGGACAGGACCGAGATATCGCATGGCCGCACCATCGCCCGGCCGCGCGGCGCCGCGCAAGCGTCAAGTGGCGGCGCCGCTAGCGCTCCTTGCGGTAGAGCCACATCGTTATGGGGCCGAATATCGCCGCGATCACGCCCGGGGCGAGCAGGGCCAGGAGAATTGCACGCAGGTCCGGGGCGCCGGCCATGATGTCCCGGATCGCGGTGACCAGCAGACTGACCGGATTGACCGCCACCACCGCCTGCAGCCAGCCCGGCATGGTGGCCGGATCGACATAGATGTTGGACGCAAACGTCAGCGGCATCAGCACCAGCCAGGCCAGCGTCATCACGGTGGACGGCGTGCGCACCGACAGGGCGAGCGCGGTGAATATCCAGCCAAAGCCGAACGCGAAGGCGTTCATCAGCAGCAGCGCCGGGATCACCGCGATGAACCCGCCCTCGGGCCGGTAGCCCATCAACGTGCCGACGATGAAGACGATGACGCCGGACGCCGTGAAGCGGAACACGTCGGCCAGCATCGCCCCGGCGATCGGCCCGGGCGACCAGACGGGCAGGGAGCGGAAGCGGTCAAACACGCCCTTGGAGATGTCGGTATTGAGCGTGAAGCCGGTGTAAACTGACGTAAAAACAATCGTCTGCACCAGAATGCCCGGCAGCAGGAATTGCAGATAGGCGTCTGTGGAGCCCGCCAGCGCGCCGCCGAACAGATAGGTGAACATCACCGTGAACATGATGGGGGTGACCACCACGTCGAACAGCTGTTCGGGCATGTGCTTGATCTTCAGGAGCGCCCGCCAGGCATAGGTCAGGCTCACCGAGACCGCGTGGGGCGGACGCGCGGCGATGGCGGGGGCCGACAGCACGGCGTCTTCCGCCGCCTGCTCCATGGGTTTGGTCACATCGCTCATGACGCAGCCTCCGGCGCTGGCGCGGTTTCCAGCCCGTCTTCGGGTTCCGGGGGACGCCCGGTGAGGGCGAAGAACACCTCGTCCAGGCTCGGCTGGCTGAGGCTATAGCCTGACAGCGCAATCCCCGCCGCCGACAGGGCGGAGAGCGCGGCGAGGCCCGCATCGGGATCAGACACGTCCACGCTCAGGGACACGCCATTGCCGCCGGCGCGCACCTCGCCGCTCAGCATCCCGGACAGCAATTGCGACGCCTCCTCGCGCCGGTCCTTGCCCGCCAGGCTGATCTGCAACACGCCGCCGCCGACCTTGGCTTTCAGTTCCGCGCTGGTTCCGCGCGCGATGATGCGGCCATGATCGACCACGGCGATCTCGCCAGCCAGCTGGTCCGCCTCTTCAAGATATTGCGTGGTCAGGAGGATGGTCGTGCCGCTGGCCGCCAGGCCGCGCACAATATCCCACACCTGATTGCGCGAGCGCGGGTCGAGCCCGGTGGTCGGCTCGTCGAGGAACAGCAGCTCGGGCCGGCGGATCAGGCTGGCGGCGATATCGAGCTTGCGGCGCATGCCGCCTGAAAAATCCTTGGCCTGACGGCCCGCTGCGTCCGCCAGATCAAACGCGCCCAGCAGCCCCGACGCCCGGTCCTTCGCCTCATGACCCTTGAGGCCCGCCAGCCGCGCCAGCAAAACCAGGTTCTCATACCCGGTCAGGTCTTCATCCACCGAGGCGAACTGCCCGGTCAGGCTGATCTTGCGGCGCACCTCGCGCGCCTCGCGCTCGATATCATGGCCCAGCACAAGCGCGCTGCCGCCCGAGGGCCGCAGCAGCGTCGCCAGCATGCGCACCAGCGTGGTCTTGCCCGCGACATTGGGGCCGAGCACGCCGAAAATCTCACCGCGGCGCACCTCAAGATCAATGGCGTCCACCGCGCGCGTCTCGCCGAAGCGGCGCGACAGGGCGCGGGTTTCAATTGCGTGGGCTGCCATGGGCGGGATCGTCAGCAAGGGCCGGGCGCGCCGTTTTAGCCCAATCGGCGCGCCACACACGCCCGCACAATATTACGGTTTCGACAGACGCCGCACGCCGCGCAAGCCTCGACTTGGGGCTCAAGGAGGCCCACTGTGAGCGGTAATGGACAAGCAATTCTACAAAAGCGAGCTCAAACGCCTTCAGATCGGTCTGGTGTCGCTGCAGCGCCATCTGATCGCCACCGAGGCCCGTCTGCTGATCATTTTCGAAGGACGCGACTCGGCGGGCAAGGACGGGGTGATCAAGCGCATTGTCCGGCACCAGTCGCCGCGCGACACCCGCGTGGTGGCGCTGGGCAAGCCCACAAGCCGCGACGAGTCCAGCTGGCATTTCCAGCGCTGGGCCCAGCATTTGCCGGCGGGCGGCGAAATGGTGCTGTTCAACCGCTCCTGGTACAACCGCGCCGGCGTGGAGCCGGTGATGGGGTTTTGCACATCCGCCCAGCACAAGGCCTTCCTGCGCGATGCGGGTCCTTTCGAGCGCATCCTGACCGATGACGGGCTGGTGCTCTTGAAATACTATCTCGACCTGTCGCGCGAGGAGCAGGCGCGCCGGCTGGAGGACCGCTGGGTCAATCCGCTCAAATCGTGGAAAATCTCCCCGGTGGACGCCGTCGCCCTGAAGAAATTCGACGCCTATTCCAAGGCGCGCAACACCATGCTGGCCGCCACCGGCGATCCCGTCCCCTGGCGGGTTGTGAACGCCGATGACAAGCGCGCCGCGCGTCTGGCGGTCATTCGCGACATCCTGCAAAGCGCGCCCTGCCCGGACCTGCCCGAGGACTATGGCGCGCCGGATCCGGAGGTTTTACGCCACTGGGGACGCGATGATTCACCGGACGAACACCTGCATCACTGACCCCTTGCCGCATTGAAGAAGGAGGCGCCTGCCATGAGCTGGTCGCTGAGCATTGATCAAGCCGACATCACCAAAGCCGAGATCGTGGAGGACGCGGCGCGCGCGCTGAACGCGGGCGAAGCGCGCCTGGCCGTGCGCCGGTTTGCGCTGACAGCCAATAACATCACCTATGCCGCCTTTGGCGAGGCGATGGGTTATTGGCGTTTCTTCCCCGGCGCTGACGGGCGCGGGCGCCTGCCGGTCTGGGGCTTTGCGCAAGTGACCGAAAGCCGCGCGGATGGGCTTGAGATTGGCGAGCGCGTCTATGGCTATTTCCCCGGCGCCAGCGAACTGGTGGTGACGCCCGGAAAAATCCGCCCTGAAAGCTTTATCGACGCGGCGCCCCACCGCGCCGCCCTGCCGGCGGTGTATAACCGCTATGTGCGCTGCGCCGCCGATCCGGCTTATGACCCGGCGCGCGAGGCCGCGCAGATGGTGCTGCAGCCGCTCTTCCTCACATCCTTCCTGATCGACGCGCATTTGCGTGAGGCGGATTTTCTGGGCGCTCAAACCATCACCCTGACCAGCGCGTCGAGCAAGACCGCGCTGGCCCTCGCCTTCCTTCTGGGCCGCAACCGGCCCCGGGGCCTGCGCATCGAGGCGCTGACCTCGGCGCGCAACGCCGCCTTCGTGGAGGCGTCGGGGCTCTATGACGACATCACTCCCTATGACGACATCCTCTCCATGGACCCCGATCCGGCCCGGGCCATTGTCGACTTCGCCGGCGCAGCCGAGGTGAACCGCGCGCTGCACGGGCGGTTCGGGGCGAACCTCAAAGCCAATATCCGCGTCGGCGGCGCCCATTGGGATGACAGCGCACCCGCCGGAGATTTGCCCGGGCCGCGCCCGGCCTTCTTCTTCGCCCCGGATCACGCCCGAGACCGGATGGCGCAGTGGGGGCCGGACGGCTTCGCCAAACGTCAGGGCGAGGCGTGGTCGCAGTTTGTCGCTGCTGCGGACAATCTTCTGGCCTGGCGCAGCCTGACCGGCGAGATCGAGGCCCTGGGCGCCTATCAGGCGCTGGTGCGCGGCGACGTGCCCGCCAGTGAAGCACTGGTGGTCGAGGTTGAAGGGCGCTGACAGAGCGGGGGGCGCTGGCGTAGAACTCAGGCCATGATCCGGCCCACCTCCCTTCCTGCGTCGCTAGACGGCCTGCGCTTGCGCGCGGAGCTCGCCGCATCCACGCGAAATGGATGGGAACAGCCGGCCGAACGCCAGGCGGCGCTGGCCAAGCTCAAGGCCTATCTCAATCGCGGACGCGACCATGCCGAGT
>JAIUMW010000218.1 GCA_022565365.1 Oceanicaulis sp. | reverse complement strand
GAGACCTCGTAGGAGACCATCTGGGCGGCGGAGCGCAGCGAGCCCAGGAAGGGGTATTTCGAGTTCGACGCCCAGCCGCCAATGATGATGCCGTACACGCCCAGCGACGAGATCGCGAACACGTAGAGAATGCCCACATTGAGGTCGGAGATGACCCAGCCGGGCGCCACCGGGATCACCGCCCAGGTGATGAAGGCGAACACGAAGGTCAAAAGCGGCGCCAGCAGGAAGAGCGGCCGGTCGGCGCCCGCCGGCACGACGATTTCCTTCAGCACGAATTTGATGAAGTCGGCGAAGGACTGCAACAGGCCGAACGCGCCGACCGTGTTGGGGCCCTTGCGCATCTGCACCGCCGCCCAGACCTTGCGGTCCATGAGGAGCAGGAAGGCCAGCGACAAGAGCAGCACGATCACAAAGCCCATGATCTGACCGATCACAGCGACTGTGCCCCAGAGCGGACCGAATTGCGTGACGAAATCGTACATCAGCCCCTACTCCGCCGCCTGCAGCCGGGCGCGCGCATCGGCGGCCATGGCCGAGCACTCGCCCATGGTTTTCGATGACCGCGCAATGGCGTTGGTCAGATAAAAGTCCTTGATCGGGCTGGCAAATGGCGCATCGGCCACCGCGCCCGCCTCACCCAGCTGCGCCGGATCAAACTCCGCCGCGCCGTCGGCGCCGGGGGCGTAGTCGATCTGGCCGAACACGGAGTTGGCTTCGATCAGCTCTGCGCGCAGGGCGTTGATATTGTCATAGGGCAGCGTCTTGTTCAGGCGCGCCGACAAAGCGCGGAAGATCGCCCAGTCCTCTTTAGCCTCACCCTTGGGGAAGACCGCGCGCAAGGCCAGCTGGGCGCGTCCTTCGGTGTTCACATACAGGCCCGGCTTCTCGGTATAGGCCGCGCCCGGCAGGATCAGGTCGGCGCGCATGGCGCCCGCATCGCCGTGATGGCCCACATAAATGACGAAGGCCTTGCCCAGCCGGTCCATGTCGATCTCGTCGGCGCCCAGCAGCACCACCGTCTCCACCTCGCCCTTTGAGGCGGCGTCTAGGATGGCGCGGGTGTCGCGTCCGCCCTCGCCCGGCAAGAAGCCGAGATCGAGCGCGCCGACACGGCTCGCCGCCGTGTGCAGCACGTTAAAGCCATTCCACTCCGCACTCACCGCGCCCACAGCCTTGGCGAGCTCGCCGGCCGCGCGCAGCACCTGCGCCCCGTCAGCGCGCGCCAGGGCGCCGGCGCCCAGAATGATCATCGGGCGCTTGGCGTTTTTCAGGGTCTGGATGAAGCCGGTGCGCTTTTTGGCGAGGCCCGCCAGCGTATCCGGGCCGGTTCCCAGATGCTCGTAAGGATAGGTCAGGTCGCCCGCCTCGCCGATCACGGCGATCTGGCAGTCGGAATTGAGCCAGCGCTGGCGGATGCGCGCATTGAGCACCGGCGATTCCAGACGCGGGTTGGCGCCCACGATCAGGATGGCGTCAGCCTCATCAATGCCAGCGATGGGGGAGTTGAAGAGGTAGGACTGGCGCGGCGCAGACCCGTCGCGCGCGCCGATCTGCGCGCCGTCCTGGCGGGCGTCGATGGAGGCCACGCCCAGCGCGTCGAACAGGTCTTTGGCCGCTTTCAGGCCCTCGACATCATTGAGGTCGCCCGCGATCACGCCAATGCGCGCCGGGTCGCCGGAGAGTTTTTCCGCCGCTGCGGCCAGCGCTTCATCCCAGCCAATCGGGACCAGGCGGCCATCCTTGCGGGCATAGGGGCGGGCGAGGCGCTGGCGGCCGAGCCCGTCCCACACAAAGCGGGGCTTGTCGGAGATCCACTCCTCGTTCACGTCGTCATGGATGCGCGGCAGGATGCGCAGCACGCCGCCCGAACGGCTGTCGACGCGGATATTGGCGCCCAGCGCGTCCATCACGTCGATGGTCTCGGTCTTGGTCAGCTCCCAGGGGCGGGCATTGAAGGCGTAGGGCTTGGAGGTCAGCGCACCAACCGGGCACAGATCGATGACATTGCCGGACAGTTCCGACGTCATGGCCTGCTCCAGATAGGTGGTGATCTCCATGTCCTCGCCGCGCCCGATGGCGCCGAGCTCAGGCACGCCGGCAATCTCGGTGGAGAAACGCACACAGCGCGTGCACTGGATGCAGCGGGTCATGATCGTCTTGATCAGCGGGCCCATATACTTGTCTTCCACCGCGCGCTTGTTCTCGGCATAGCGCGAGCCGGAACGCCCATAGGCCAGCGACTGGTCCTGCAGGTCGCACTCGCCGCCCTGGGCGCAGATCGGGCAGTCCAGCGGGTGGTTGATCAGGAGGAACTCCATCACCCCTTCGCGCGCCTTCTTCACCAGCGGCGACAGCGTGCGCATGGCCGGCGGCTCGCCATTGGGCCCGCCGCGCATGTCGCGCACCAGAAACGCGCACGAGGCCACAGGCTTGGGCGCGCCCACCAGCTCCACCAGACACATCCGGCAATTGCCGGCCACCGACAGGCGCTCGTGATAGCAGAAACGCGGAATCTCGCCGCCCGCCGCCTCGACAGCCTGAAGCAGGTTGTAATCCTGCGGAACGGAGATTTCCTCGCCGTCGATGATGATGGTGCGAAGATTATCGGTCATGCTTCCTACTCCGCCGCCACAGGCACAAACACCGGTTTGCCGGCGCGGTATTTATTGATGCGGTCCTCGATCTCGTGGCGGAAGTGGCGGATCAGGCCCTGGACGGGCCAGGCCGCCGCGTCGCCCAGCGCGCAGATCGTGTGGCCTTCCACCTGGCCGGCCACGTCGAGGAGGTCGTCGATCTCGCTGATCTCCGCCTCGCCGCGCGCCATGCGTTCCAGCACGCGCCACATCCAGCCGGTGCCTTCACGGCACGGCGTGCACTGGCCGCAGCTTTCATGCTTGTAGAAATAGCTGATGCGCGCGATCGCTTTGACCACATCGGTGGAGTTGTCCATGACGATGACGGCCGCCGTGCCCAGGCCCGATTTCACGTCGCGCAGGGCGTCGAAATCCATCAGCACGTCATCGCAGATTTCTTTCGGGATCAGCGGCACGGACGAGCCGCCCGGGATCACGGCCTTGAGATTGTCCCAGCCGCCGCGCACGCCGCCGGCATATTGCTCCAGCAGGGTTTTCAGCGGGATGGACATGGCCTCTTCCACATTGCACGGCGCATTCACATGGCCGGAAATGGAGAAGACTTTCGTGCCGGCATTGCCGTCGCGGCCAAAGCCGGAGAACCAGTCGGCGCCCCGGCGTAAAATGGTCGGGACGACGGCGATGGATTCCACATTGTTCACGGTGGTGGGGCAGCCATAAAGGCCGGCGCCCGCCGGGAACGGGGGTTTCAGGCGCGGCTGGCCCTTCTTGCCTTCGAGGCTTTCCAGCAGCGCCGTCTCCTCGCCGCAAATATAGGCGCCGGCGCCGTGATGGACGTAGAGCTCGAAATCCCAACCGTGGATATTGTCCGGGCCGATGAGTTTGGCCTTGTAGGCCTCGGCGATGGCGGCTTCGAGGCGCTCGCGCTCCAGCACGTATTCGCCGCGGATATAGATGTAGCAAGCATGGGCCTGCATCGCGAAAGACGCGATCAGGCAGCCCTCGATGAGATGATGGGGATCGTTGCGCATCATCTCGCGGTCCTTGCACGTGCCCGGCTCGGACTCGTCGGCATTGACCACCAGATAGTGCGGGCGCGCGCCCACCTCTTTGGGCATGAACGACCATTTCAGACCCGTGGGGAAGCCCGCCCCGCCGCGCCCGCGCAGGCCCGATTTCTTGACCTGATCAATGATCCAGTCGCGGCCCTCTTGAAGAATTTCCGCCGTGCCGTTCCAGCAGCCGCGCTGGCGCGCCGCCTCCAGGCGCCAGTCATGGCGACCATAGAGGTTGGTGAAAATGCGGTCCTTGTCCTGAAGAAGCATGATTTAGTCGTCCTTCTTCTTCGTAGCGGGCTTCTTCGCGGCAGGCTTTTTCGCAGCCGGTTTTTTCGCTGCCTCGGCCTTGGGCGCCGGCTTGGCGTCAGATGCGGTCTTGCGGGCCTTTTTCGGCGCCTCCGCGGCGGCTTTGGCGCTGCCGGCTGCGCCCGACGCCGGCTTGCTCTTGCGGTCGCCGTCGGGCTTGGCCGCGGTGCGCGCAGAATGGGGCAGCGTGATCGATTTCGCGCGCGAGCCATCAAACAGGGCGGCGTCTTCCAGCACCTTCACCGTCGCCTCAGTCGGCTCGGAGCAGTGGCGCCGGGTCACCGGACCGGTCTCGACGGGTTTGCCCGCGGCCAGATCGTCCAGGATCGCTTCCAGCGCCTCCGGCGTCAGGTCCTCGTAATAATAATCCCCGTCCCTGTTGGCGATCTGCACCATGGGCGCGTTGGAACAGGCGCCCAGGCACTCCACCTCTTCCCAGGAAAACTTGCCGTCGGCGGAGAGATTGCCCCGGCCCTTCTTGCCGATGCGCTTTTCGCACACGGCTTTGAGCCCGTCCGCCCCACGCAGCCAGCACGGCGTGGTGCCGCACACCTGGATCAGGTGCTCGCCTACGGGCTCCAGGTTGAACATGGTATAGAAGGTCGCGACCTCGTAGACGCGGATATAGGGCATGGCGCAGCGCGCCGCGATCTCGCGCATGGCGGGCTCGCACACCCAGCCATCCTGTTTCTGGGCGATCCACAATAGCGGGATCACCGCCGAGGCTTTGCGCTCCTCGGGGTATTTGTTCATCCAGAACGCAATTTTGGCTTCGCTGTCCTTGTTAAAGGCGAAGCTGTCGGGCTGGTTGGCGGCCAGGCGGCGCACGCTCATTGGGGCGACCCTTCCTTGATGAAGTCCACGCGCGCGATCCGGCCGCCGCGCCCGGTGTAAATGACAACGAGATCGATGGGCGCGCTCTTGCCCGGACCGTCGAGCCAGACGCGCTCATGATCAATCACGCGCGTCCCCACCACGGCGCGGTGCACCGCGATGGCGTGCAGGCCCTCGCTCTTGAAGCGCTCCACATAGCGGGCGCGGAAAGCCTCGCGACCCTGAACGACCAGAACGCCGGGGAAGTCATAGACTTCCACGTCCGGCGCAAAGCAGGCTGCGAACGCGTCCAGATCGCGCGCGTTATACGCCGCCAGCTGGCGCTCGGCCAGGACGGCGGGGCTCAGCGCGGCTTCACCGATGGCATGGGCGGCGAGCATTAGTGAGCACCTCCGTTGAACACGGCGTCGAGCTCGTCCTTGAGGACAAACAGGCGCTGCGCGCCCTGTACCGCGCACCAGGTATGGGCAAGGGCGATCGCGGCGCGCGCGCCGTCCAGCGTG
>JAIUMW010000217.1 GCA_022565365.1 Oceanicaulis sp. | reverse complement strand
GCCCCCTAAACCGGGTTCCGCTTGATCAGCTGCTTGGCGATGATGATGCGTTGCAGCTCGTTGGTGCCTTCGCCGATGCACATCAGCGGCGCGTCGCGGTAGAGGCGCTCGATCACGTATTCCTTGGAATAGCCGTAGCCGCCATGGATGCGCATGGCTTCGGTGGCGACCTCGACGGCGGTTTCGCTGGCGAAGTATTTCGCCATGCCCGCCTCCATGTCGATCCGGGCGCCGGTGTCATAGGCGCGTGCGGCGTCTTCGACCAGAAGCTCGGCGGCGCGGGTGCGCGCGGCCATATCGCCGAGTTTCAGCTGGATCGCCTGATGCTCGCAGATCGGCTTGCCCATGGTCTTTCGGGTCTGGGAATAGGCGACGCTTTCGCGCAAGGCCCGCTTGGCGATGCCCACCGAGCGCGCGGCGATATTGATGCGCCCGATCTCCAGGCCCCCCGTGGCCATGAAGAAGCCCTGCCCCTCCTCGCCACCGACAAGAGAGAGCTCGGCGTCGCAGGCATAGTCCTCGAAGATGAACTCGCCTGAATCGATGCCCTTATAGCCAAGCTTCTCCAGCTTCTGACCGTTGCGGATGCCGGGCAGGGCCGCACCGGTCTCGGGATCGATCTTGGAGACGATCAGCATGCTCATGCCCTTGTAGCGGGGCTCGGCGCCGGTATCGGTCTTCACCAGAAGCGCGCAGGCATGGCCTTTAATGGCGTTGGAGATCCAGGTCTTGGCGCCATTGACGATATACTTGCCGCCCTCGAGGCGGGCCGTGGTGCGGATCGCCTGCAAATCGGTGCCGGCATCCGGCTCGGTCAGGCCGAGGCCGCCGCGCAGCTCGCCGGTTGCGAATTTCGGCAGCCAGTATTCTTTCTGCCTGTCCGTGCCGAAGCGTTGGACGATCTGGGCCATCATGAGGTGGGAGTTGAAGATGCCGGTCAGGCTCATCCACTCCTCGGCGATCATCATGACGATTTTCGAATAGGTCGCCGCCGACAGGCCCAGCCCGCCATATTCAGGATCGATGAGCGCGCCGAACAGGCCCAGCTCCTTCATATCCTCCACCAGGGCGGCGGGCCATTCGTCGGCATGCTCCAGGTCCATCGCCACCGGCGCGACCTTCTTCTCGATCCACTTTTGGATCGAGTCGAGCATCTGGCGCTCGTCGGCCTCGGGCATCTGATAGGTTTCGGCAGCCGCCATGTGCGGCTCCTCAGGTTTGGCGCGCAATGCGCCCTAGTAATTGCCCACCTTGTCCTCGACAGCGTTACCGCGGCCGGGGATGAGCATGTTGCGTATGAACGTGGCGACCATCTCGCCGCGCTGGTTGAAGCCGCGGGTCAGCACCGTGACGATGCCCTGGCCGGGGCGCGACTGGCTCTCGCGCTTGGCGAGCACCTCGCTCTCGCCATAGATCGTGTCGCCCGCGAAGACCGGCGCGGTGAACTTCACCTCGTCCATGCCCAGATTGGCGATCGCTTTCTGGGACACATCGGTCACGCTCATCCCGATCAGGAGCGCCAGCGTATAGGGGCTGACCACCAGATTCTGCTTGAACTCCGAGCCCTTGGCGAACTCGGCGTCGAAATGCATCGGATGGGTGTTCATCGTCATGAGCGTGAACATGTGATTGTCGTATTCGGTCACCGTCTTGGCGGGGCGATGCTCATAGACATCGCCAACGGTGAAATCCTCAAAATAGCGCCCGAAGGTCTCGCGATAGCGCTGCGGGCCGACTTCCTTGACGTTCTGGACCACGAATATTCCCCTATGCCTGGCGCGCTGCGGCGAGCGTGCGGCGCGCCGCCCGGATCACCGGCAGCTCGATCAGCTTGCCATTGAACAGCGCCGCCCCGCCTTCGGCCTTCTCGAAGGCCTCCATGATGGCGCGCGCACGGGCGAGTTCATCTTCGCCCGGTGTGAACGCGGCGGCGACGCCGGATATCTGTTTGGGATGGATGCAGGCGCGCCCGGTAAAGCCCAGCGCCCTGGCGCGGGCAGTGGTGGAGGCGAGGCCCGCCTCATCCTCCACATCCAGCCAGGGCACGTCCATCAGCTCCACGCCTGCCGCAGCAGCGGCGGCGGCCAGGACGCCGCGTGCATGCAGCAGAGGCTCCCAGTCCATGGTGATTGCGAGGTCGGCGGCGTAATCGGCGCCGCCAAACAGCACGCCTTCCACGCCGGGCGCGCTGGCGATGTCGTACGCATGCTTCAGGCCCAGCGCGCTTTCAATCACCGGCCAGAGCGGCGGCGCATCCGGGCCGCCCAGCGCCTCGGAAATGATCACCAGCTCCTCGCGGTGAGAGACTTTCGGGATCATCAGAAAATCGGCCCGGCCGTCACCACGGGCATAGGCGGCCAGGTCAGCCAGGCCGGCCGGCGTACGCGGCGAATTAATCCGGAAACCCAGGCGCGGCGCGCCGCCAGTCCGCGGCTCGGCCAGCGCCGCCATCACCGCCTCGCGCGCCTCGTCCTTGCCGGCGGGCGGCCCAGCATCTTCCAGATCGCCGCACACGCCGTCCGCCCCGGCGGCCAGCGCCTTGGCGATGCGGGCAGGGCGCGATCCGGGAACAAAGAGCAGGCTGCGCATGGGGGTCCGATCCAACTAGGTTGTCCGGACAAATTAGGGGCGAGGCCCGGGCCGGTCAAGCCGCGCACGGCGCCAATCGGCGCCTCTGCAGCGGGGTCCTGAACCGCTTGCGTGACCAATAATTAAGCTGCTTCGGGCTTGGCCCGAACGCGCCGATCAGCCTAGTTTATGGTTTGAGTGCACTAATAATCGTCTTCCGGGGAGAACATTTTCATGTTGTATCAGGCAGGCCGCTGGATAGCGGCGGCGCTTTTGGCGCTTTTCGTCAGCGCCGCAGCCTTCGCTGACACCAAGACCATTGAGGAATATACCGAGGACGAGAAGTTCGAGCGGATCGACGGCCTCTTCCCCCTCTCCCGCGATACCGAGAACGGCGACCTCTTCATGGAGATCTCCGCCGACCTGCTCGGCGATGAGATCATCTATTTCACCTACACCGAGAACGGCGCGCCCCGCGTCGGCCATTTCCGCGGCCAGTTCCGCGCCAACCGGATCCTCACCTTCGCCCACCGCTTCGGCAAGATCGAGATCGAGGCGCTGAACACCGCTTTCTCCATGGACCCGGACAACGCACTGTCGCGCGCTTCGGACGCCAACATCACCCGCGCCCTGTTGGCCGTGGTCGATGTGGTCGCCCTGACACCGGCGGGCGAAGCTGAAGAGGGTTCCGAAGAGGCTGGAGGCGAAGGCGACGCGGCCGCCCCGGCCCGTTACCTGATCAATGCCGGCCGTTTGCTGCAGTCTGAGGACATGCACCAGATCAAGCCGACCCCGCCGACCGGCCCCGCCGCGGCGAACATGTTCCAGCTGGGCCGGCTCGACAGCGGCCGCACCCGGGTGCTGGAGGCGCGCTCCTATCCGCTGAACACCGATGTGGTGGTGGAGTATGTCTTCACCAACGACACGCCGCGCGGCGCCAGAGGGCCGGAAATCACCGATGCGCGCACTGTCGCGATCCAGCTGCAGCACTCCTTCATCGCCATGCCGGAAGACGGTTTCGAGCCGCGCTCGGACGACTTCCGCGTCGGCTATTTCGGTCAGCGCGTCACCAATCTCACCGACACGACAGTCACGCCGTTTGACGACGTCATCAATCGCTGGCGGCTTGTGAAGCAGGACCCGGACGCGGAGATTTCCGATCCGGTGGAGCCAATTGTCTGGTGGATCGAGAACACCACCCCGCACGAGCTGCGCGACGCCATCCGCGATGCGGCGCTGACCTGGAATATTGCGTTCGAAGCCGCTGGCTTCTCCAACGCCATCCAGGTGGAGGTGCAGCCCGATGACGCCGACTGGGACGCCGGCGATATCCGCTACAACGTCCTGCGCTGGACGTCTTCGCCCACCCCGCCGTTCGGCGGCTACGGGCCGAGCTTCACCAATCCGCGCACCGGCGAGATCATCGGCGCGGACATCATGCTGGAATACGTCTTCATGACGAACCGCATCCGCTTCTCGGAAATCTTCGATGTAGCGGGGCTGACCCAGTGGCTCCCCGCCGACATGCTGGCGGAGATGACCGGCCAGCCCGAGCTCGCCCACATGCACGACCACGCCGATGGCGAGATGTGCAATTTCGCCGAACACCTGCAGTTCGAGACCCAGGCCGCCCTGGCGGCCCTGCAGGCGCGCGGCGCCACGCAGATCGAGCTCGACGAGCTGCAGCGCCAGTCGCTGGCTTATCTGGTGATTCACGAGATCGGCCACACGCTGGGCCTGATGCACAACATGCGCGCCACCGCCGCCGTGCCGCTGGAGCACCTGCATGACGGCCGCCCTGTGACCAACTCGATCATGGACTATCCCGCCATCAACATCGCCCCGGCGGGTGTGGAGCAGGGCCAGTATGCTGTGGACCTGCCCGGACCCTATGACATCTGGGCGATCCAGTACGGCTACACGGCGGACGAGGACGCCCTGCCGGCGATCCTGGCGCGCTCCACCGAACCGGAGCTGGCGTGCGGCAATGACGCCGACGACATGCGCGCGCCGGGGCGCGGCATCGACCCGCGCGTGATGATCAAAGATCTGTCGGATGATCCGGTCGGCTGGGCCGCCCAGCGCGTCCAGGTCATTAATGAGACGCTCGCCACCCTGCCCGACGTGTTCGAGCGCGAGGGCGAGAGCTATCAGGGCCTGCTGACCAGCTATCTGATCCTGTCAGGCCAGCGTTTCGGCGCCGCCAACGTGGCCACGCGCCACATCGCCGGGGTCTACAATAACCGCGCGGTGGTCGGTCAGCCCGGCGCCGAGCGGCCCTTCGTACCGGTGCCAGAAGCCAAGCAGAAAGAAGCCCTGCGCGTGCTCGAGGCGGCCATGTTCAGCCCTGACGCCTTCACCATTGAGGAGGCCTTTGCTGACCGGCTGCAGCGGCAGCGGCGCTTCTTCGACCATTTCGGCACGAATGAAGACCCGTCCCTGCACAGCCGGGCCTTCACCCAGCAGATGGCGCTTCTGGCCCATCTCACCCACCCCAACGTGCTCGATCGCCTGCAGGATTCCCGGCGCTATGGCGGGACCTACAGCGCCGCTGAATACATGCGCGACCTGACCCGCATCATGTATGCGGCCGATGTGGGCGGAGAGCCGAACACCTACCGGCAGAACCTGCAGGTGGCCTATCTGCAGCGCCTGATCGCGCTGACCCGCGATACCAGCGTCTCGCCAGCGGCGCGCTCGGCGGCGCTGGCCTCTATCGGCGACGTGAAGGGTTGG